>NZ_JBASOH010000042.1:0-20917 GCF_049658005.1 Azovibrio sp.
AGTCGGAGATATTGAACGGCGGATTGGCGAGGATGTAGTCGGCCTTGAGGTCGCGCAGCTCGTCCTTGTGAAAGCTGCCTGTTCCAGCGGATGTCCTTCTCGATGGCGCGCATGGCCTCGTCGATCAATAGACCGATCTCCAGCCGCTTGGCGTTGGCCTGCAGGTGCGACCAGCGCGCTTCCTTGGGCACCCAGAAGATGTTGTCGGCGAGGTACTCGTCCTCGTCCTTATCCTTGGCCTCGTCCTTATCCTTGGCCTCGTCCTTATCCTCGTCCTTATCCTTGGCCTCGTCCTTGGCCTCGTCCTTATCCTCGTCCTTATCCTCGTCCTTATCCTCGTCCGCTGGCGGGTCTTCGGCCCGCAGCGCCTTGTGCTTGGCCTCGAAGGCATCGGAGATGTACTTCAGGAAGATGAGGCCGAGCGCGATGATGCGCATCCACTAAATGTCGTTGGCCGGCCGTTCGTTGGCCTGTGGCTCCTCGTCGACAGAGAACTGGGCAAAGGCTGCAACCTGCGGCATGAGCCGGGGAAAGCAGCGTGCGGATCAGTCCTCCAGGGGCGTCACCGTCACGGCCACTTCCGGTTCATGGCCCCCTCCGCCCAGAATCACCCCGCGCATGGGCGAAACATCGTTGAAGTCCCGCCCCCAGGCCAGGGTAATGTGCTGGGTGTCGGGCAAGAGATTGTTGGTGGGGTCGAAATCCACCCAGTCATGACTGCCCGATTCAGGCGCATAGACTGACACCCAGGCATGGGAGGCATCCGCTCCCACCATTCTGACTCGTCCGGGCGGGGGTTCGGTAAGCAGGTAGCCGCTCATGTAACGGGCGGGAATGCCCTGGGAACGCAGGCAGGCGATCATCAGGTGGGCAAAGTCCTGGCACACGCCCCGCTTTTGCTCCAGCACTTCCAGTACCGGTGTTGCCACCGTGGTGGCTTCAGGGTCGAACTCGAATTCCATGTAAATCTTTTCCATCAGCTGCCGGGCCGATTCGAGCAGCGCCTGCCCGGGAGCAAAGCATTCGGCGGCGTAGGCGGCCAGTTCGTGCTTGACCCGCACATGGGGAGATTCGAACAGGAATTGCTTGGCGGCCAGATCGGCCGGCAAGGGTGGCTCGCTGCGATAGGCGAGACGAGCCACCAGCGCCTCCCGGCTCAGACCCGCCTCCAGGGTTACCGGCAGATGGGGCACCACCTCCACTTCCATTTCAGCCCGTACATGCAAGGTATCGTGAGGTAAATAGAAGGCCAGCCACTCCACCGGATTGCCAAAAGCATCCTCGCCCCGTCGCCGCCAGGAGGGCTCGGGCTCCAGACTCAGACGAAAATCCAGGCAAGTCTGCCAGGGCGAGGCCCGGGGAATCAGATGCAGCATCTGCTGGGACAGGGAAACCGCGCTGCCATAGGTGTAGCGGGTTTCGTGCAGGACGTGGTAACGGGCCATGATCAGATTGCCAGGGTCTGGTGGGTGACCGCATCCACATGGGTGAAGAACCGCATGCCCAGCTGGTCGGAAAGTTCATGAGCGGCCATGGCCAGGCGGGCCAGTTGGTCGGCCAGGGCCGCGCAAGCCGGCTCAGGCGCGGACTGGAACAGGCCCAGATCGAACTGGCTGAACGTTTCTGCTTCCCGGGCCAGGGCTCCGGGGGGAATCTCGCCCAGTTCCTTGCCCAGGCGCTCCAGGTAGCGCAGGATCACCTGAACCTGGAACATCACCGAATGGGGATTGCTCTCGTCGAACACCACCAGATCCAGGGCGGCCAGCAATTCGGGCCGGCGGGAATAACGGGAGCGATAGGTGATGATGCTGTCCGTCAGTTCCAGCAACCATTCCAGCCCTCGTCCTTCCTGGCTGAGGAACTGATGCAAGGTGGCGCCCAGGGTGCGGGACAGGAAACTCAGGCGTTCGATACGCCGGCCCACGACCAGAAAGCGCCAGCCGTTGTCCCGGGTCATGTTGTCCATGGAAAAACCGGTGAGGGAGGATGACACCAGCAGCACCTGGTCCAGAAACGCCAGGGTTTCCCCCAACTCCGAGCTGCGCGCCTTGCCGGATTGCAAGGTGCGCTGCAGCCGGTTGAGGGAGTGCCAGTGATCCACCGAGAGCCGTTCCCGCACATGGGAGGCGGACCAGATCAGGCGGCGGATGGCGGCCGCCAGACTGTCGTCGGCTTCGGAATCGAAAATCGCCTGGGTCAGCCGGGTTTCCACCGGAACACCGGCTGCCGCATCGCCTTCTTTCGCGCCTTCTTTCGCGCCTTTTTCCGCGGCTTTTTCCGCCGCCACGATCCCGGCAAAGACACACAATTCCACCACCGAGGCCAGTTCCGGCGTGGGTTCCCGGCCCGCATCCACCAGGCGGGACAAGGCGACCCGGAGCAGCCGGGCAGTATCATCAAAGCGCTCGGTATAACGGCCGAACCAGAACAGGCTTTCCACTACCCGGGAGGAAAGATTGTTGCCGCTTCTGACCAGATCGGACTTGCCCAGCACCGGTTTCAGCAGGCTGAAGGTGTCCACCACCCCATCGGCCAGCACCCAGGTATCCTTCGATGCCCCGCCGCGCTGCATGGAAATCACCATGGCCTGGGCACTGCCCGCCACCCGGGACAGGCCTCCGGGCATCACCTGATAGCCTCGGGGCGTCGCCACCGCATAGGCCCGCAGACCGACACTGCGGGCCAGCAGGCGGCGCTCGTGATCCCGACTCCAGGTGGGCGCCTGGGACAGATTCACCAGTTCCTGGGCCACATAGGCATGCGGCCTGGCTTCGATGCGGCGGATCATCTCGGCCCGGGCCGCGCCCTGCAGTTCCCGCCCGAAGACGGGCTCGAAACGCTGGGTGGGATAGGCAGGTTTGATCACCAGATCGTCCAGATGCCCGAGGGCAAATTCCTGGGCCGGTTTTTCACCGCACCACCAGGTCGCCACCGAAGGCATGGACAGCGCTTCGCCCAGCAGGCGCCGGGCAATGGCGGGCAGAAAGCCCATCAGGGCGCCGGAGCCCAGCAGACCGCTGCCCAGGGCATTGGCCACCAGCACCCGGCCGGCCCGCACGGCCATCAGCAGGCCGGGAATCCCCAGGGCGGAATCACCGCGCAGTTCCAGGGGATCGCAATAATCGTCGTCCTGGCGGCGCAAGATGGCATGCACCCGCTTCAGGCCGGTCAGGGTCTTCAGATAAACCGTATCGCCGCGCACCGTCAGGTCCTGGCCCTCCACCAGGGGATAGCCCAGATAGCGGGCCAGATAGGCATGTTCGAAATAGGTTTCGTTGTAGGGGCCGGGCGTGAGCAGCACGATGAACGGGCGCTCACCCGGGTCCGCGGGCGACCAGTGTTCCAGACTTTCCTGCTGATCCCGGAAGAAGGAGGCCAGATGCTGTACCTTCATGTCCCGGAACAATTCTGGGAACACCCGGGAGACGATCAAACGGTTTTCCAGGGCATAGCCGGCGCCGGAAGGGGCCTGGGTGCGGTCGGCAATCACCCACCACTGGCCATCCGGAGAACGGGCCAGGTCCACCGCATAGTTGTGCAGGAAGATATCGCCGGGGGGGCGAATGCCCACGCAGGGCCAGAGGAAGCCATGCTGACCATAAACCAGGGCCGGTGGCAGCAAGCCTTCGGCCAGCAAGGTCTGGGGCCCGTACAGGTCGGCCAGAATGGCGTTGAGCAGGCGCGCACGCTGGGCCACGGCCCCGGCCAGCACCTTCCACTCATCGGCCGGCAGAATCAGGGGCAAAGGGTCCAGCGCCCAGGGCCGATCCTCGCCCTGGGGTCCTGCATGGATGTTGTAGGCGACCCCGTTTTCCTGGATGCGCCGGTCAACAAATTCCAGGCGCTGGCGCATGGTGTCGGGTGCTACGGCATCCAGATGCACGAACAGCTTGCGCCAGTGCTCGCGCACCCGGCCGCCATCGTCCAGCATTTCGTCGTAACGGTTGTCAGCGCGGGGATAAATGGCGAGGAGGGTACGGGCCATAGGAGTGGAGGCAGCCGGCAAAGGATTCCGGAGCAGGGTCAGGGGGCGCTGATTCTACCCCGTAAAACCCTGCGCCTGAATCGGCTTCTTGGCTCACGCTCAGGGCCGGCGCAAGTCGAGGGTGAAGGGATGCTCCAGATTGAGCGAAGGCGTGACCGGCTGCCACTTCCCGGGCGTATGCCCAAAGCGGAAGAAACGGGCCAGACGGCGGCTTTCGGCCTCGAAGGCATTGATCGGGAAAGTCTCGAAATTGCGCCCGCCCGGGTGGACCACATGGTACTGGCAACCGCCGAGGGAACGCTGCATCCAGGTATCGACGATATCGAAGGTCAAGGGCCCATGGACGCCGATGGTGGGATGCAGGGCAGAGGCCGGCTGCCAGGCCCGGTAACGCACCCCGGCGACGAACTCACCCACCTTGCCGGTGGGCTGCAGGGGCACGACCACGCCGTTGCAGGTCAGCACGTAACGATCCGGTGCCATGCCGTTCATCTTGACCTGGACCCGCTCGACGGAAGAATCGACATAGCGCACGGTGCTGCCGGCGCCGCCCTCCTCGCCCATCACATGCCAGGGCTCCAGGGCGTGGCGTAGCTCCAGATCCATGCCCTTGACGGCGAAATCGCCGTACTTGGGGAAACGGAATTCCAGATGGGGCGCAAACCATTCGGCCTGGATCGGATAGCCGGCCGCCTGCATTTCTTCCACCACGTCGCCAAAGTCCTGCGCCACGAAGTGCGGCAGCATGAAGCGGTCGTGCAGTTCCGTGCCCCAGCGGGCGAGCCGCGGCGGATCATAAGGCGCCTTCCAGAAGCGAGCCACCAGGGCGCGGAGCAAGAGTTGCTGGGTGAGGCTCATGCGGGCATGCGGCGGCATCTCGAAAGCCCGCAGTTCCAGCAGGCCGAGGCGGCCGGTGGGACCATCGGGGGAATAGAGCTTGTCGATGCAGAATTCGGCGCGGTGGGTATTGCCCGTCACATCGATGAGCAGGTTGCGCAGAATCCGGTCGATCAGCCAGGGTTGCACCTCATGGCCCGGTGCGGGAATCTGGCGAAAGGCGACTTCCAGTTCATAGAGGCTGTCGTTCCTCGCCTCATCCACGCGCGGCGCCTGACTGGTGGGGCCGATGAAGAGGCCCGAGAACAGGTAGGAGAGGCTCGGGTGGTTGTGCCAGTAGGCGATCAGGCTCTTCAAGAGGTCGGGCCGGCGCAGGAAGGGGGAATCGAGGGCAGTCTCGCCGCCCAGGACGAAGTGGTTGCCGCCGCCGGTGCCGGTGTGCCGCCCATCGACCATGAATTTCTCGGTGGTGAGTCGGCTCAGGTGGGCCGCCTCATAGAGATGGGTGGTGCGTTCCACCAGGTCGTCCCAGGAAGGGGCGGGGTGCACATTGACTTCGATCACCCCCGGATCGGGCGTCACCCGGAAGTGGGCAAGACGCGGGTCGGAGGGCGGCTCGTAGCCTTCCAGCACCACCGGCAGCGCGAGTGCCTCGGCGGCCGCTTCGACCGCGGCGACGAGTTCGAGATAGTCTTCAAGCGCTTCGGTGGGCGGCATGAAGAGGTAGAGCTTGCCGTTACGCGGCTCGGCGCACATGGCCCGCCGGGTGATCCAGGCAGCCGACTCCTTGGGCAGGGGCACCCGCCCGCTCCCGGCCTCGCCCAGGGGAGCAGCGCCGGCAGCCGCATCCTTGCCTGGCGCACCGGCAAACTGGCGCCGGATTTCCGCATAGGGCGGCAAGGGCGGGAAAGCCTGGGCCGGGTCGGGCGGATTGATGTAGGGATAGTCGGACGTGCTCGTCCAGGGCAGGGAATCCAGGGGCAGGCGGTAGCCCATGGGGGAATCCCCCGGCACCAGATAGCAGCGCTCGTCGCGCAGGAACCAGGGTCCGGTCTGCCACTGCCCGCCCAAGTTTTTCATGACCGGAAACACATGGCCGACGGCCTTTTGGAGGCCCTGCTCGAAGATGCGGCGCAGGCGCTCCCGCTCCAGGGCGTCATCGAGCCGGGCATCAAAGGGGTCCACATTGACCGGCAGGCGGCGTTCCCGCCACAGGTAATAGAAGACGTCTTCAAAGGTGGGGAACACCTGCGCCGGGTCGAGCCCGAGGTTTTCCGCCACCCGGGCCAGGAACTGCTGGCTGTGCTCCTCGGTCACGCCGTAATCGCGCGTTTCATCGGCATAAAGACCGGGATCACGCCACAAGGGCTCCCCGTCCCGGCGCCAGAAGCAGTTGAGGCTCCAGCGCGGCAGCTGCTCGCCTGGATACCACTTGCCCTGGCCGAAGTGCATCAGGCCCTGGGGCGCGTATTTTTCCCGCAGGCGGTGGAACAGATCGGCCGCCAGGATGCGCTTGTTCGGGCCCATGGCATCGGTGTTCCACTCGGCCCCATCCGGATCATCGACGGAGACAAAGGTGGGTTCGCCCCCCATGGTGAGGCGCACGTCCATGGCCGACAGATCTCCATCCACCCGGTGACCGAGGGCTTCGATCTCGGCCCACTGCGCTTCCGTGTAGGGCTTGGTGACCCGGGGGGCTTCCCAGATACGGGTGACCTGCATGGCGTGGCTGAATTCGCACTCGCACTCGTCCACGGCCCCGGTGATGGGGGCGGCGGAGGAAGGCTCGGGGGTACAGGCCAGGGGAATGTGGCCTTCGCCGGCAAAGAGGCCCGAGGTGGGGTCGAGACCGATCCAGCCAGCGCCGGGCAGATACACCTCGCACCAGGCATGCAGGTCGGTGAAATCGGCTTCGGGACCGGAGGGGCCATCCAGGCTCTTCACGTCGGCGGTGAGCTGGATCAGGTAGCCGGAAACGAAGCGGGCGGCCAGGCCCAGGTGACGCAGCAGCTGCACCAGCAGCCAGGCGGAGTCGCGGCAGGAGCCGGAACCCTTCTCCAGGGTTTCTTCCGGCGTCTGGACGCCGGGCTCGAGCCGGATCGTGTAGGCCACGCTTTCCTGCACCTTCTGGTTCAAGGCCACAAGGAAATCCACGCTGGGCAGAGGCTCGCGCGACACGGAGGCCAGGAAGGCATTGAAGCGGGGGCCACAGTCCTCGGCCGAAGTCAGCAGGTAACGGTAGGGCGCCAGTTCATGGCGCTGCCAGCCTTCATACTGGAAGGGGATCTTCTCGGCATAGGGCTCGAGGAAGAAGTCGAAGGGATTGATGACCGACATTTCCGCGACCAGATCCACCTCCACCTTGAATTCCCGGGTCGGCTCGGGGAATACCAGCCGGGCCAGCCAGTTGGACTGGGGGTCCTGCTGCCAGTTGATGAAGTGCTTGGCCGGCGTGACCTTGAGGCTGTAGGAAAGAATCCGGGTACGGGTGTGGGGACAGGGACGCAGGCGGATCACCTGGGGTCCGAGGTTCACCAGCCTGTCGTAGCGGTAGTGGGTGACGTGATTGAGGGCGACATGGATGGACATGGGAACTCCCTATGACTAAATGACATAAAAATTACTGGAAATCGCTCCGGTCCAGGTTGGGCAGTTCGGCAAAGGCTTGCCGCAGGCTCTGGCCCCATTGGGAATGGATGAGATCGAAGTAGGCGTTGTCCTGGTCGATGACGTGGTGGAACCCCACCTTCAGGGTGTCCCGCTCGTAGATCAGCAGATCCAGGGGCAGGCCCACGGAGAGGTTGGAGCGGATGGTGGAATCCATGGAAATCAGGGCGCACTTGGCCGCCTCGTCAAGGCTGGTCTTGCGGGTCACGACCCGGTCGATGATGGGTTTACCGTACTTCGATTCGCCGATCTGGAAATAGGGCGTTTCCTTGGTGGCTTCGATGAAGTTGCCGGCGGAATAGATCATGAACACCCGCGGTTCCTCGCTCTTGATCTGGCCGCCGAGCACGATGGAGGCGTTGAAGTCGATGCCGAAATCTTCCAGGAACCTGGCGTCCCGGGCGTGGATCTCGCGCAGGCAATCCCCCACATGCCGGGCCGCCTCGAACATGTTCTTCATGGTGTAGAGGTTGGGACCGCGCTTTTGCTCCAGTTTTTCCCGCAGCAGATTGACGACCGACTGGCTGATGGAGAGGTTGCCGGCGGTGAGCAAGACCATCACCCGCTCCCCCTTCTTTTCGAAGAAGTGCATCTTCCTGAAACTGTTGATGTGATCCACCCCGGCATTGGTGCGGGAATCGGACAGGAACACCAGTCCGGCATCGAGCCGCATGGCAACGCAATAGGTCATGCAGCCTCCGCTATCTGGGTGGCAACCGGCACCAGAAAATCACGGCTGATGCCATTGCCCAGATCGTAGATGCGATCCATGAAGTCGGTCAGGTATTCGTGCAAACCATGTTCGAGGATATCCTCGATGCGGACGTAACGGATCTCGCAATAGAGCTGCCCGGCCCGGCGCAGGGTTTCCCCGGACTGGTCATTGGCCACCAGTTCCAGGTTCTTCACCACCCCCTTCAGGCAAAACAGCAGGGAGCGGGGCATGTCCGGCTGCAGGATCAAGAGTTCCGCCACCCGCTCCGGGTTGATCACGGCGCGGTAGGTCTTGCGGTACACCTCGAAGGCGGAGACGGATCGCAGGAGCGCACCCCACTGATAGAAGTCGCTGGTGCCCTCCTCCCCCTTGGGTTTCAGGACGTGGTACTTGACATCCAGGATGCGCGCCGTGTTGTCGGCCCGCTCCAGCAGGGTGCCCAGGCGGATGAAGTGGTAGGCCTCGTCCTGGAGCATGGTGCCGATGGTGACGCCCCGGATCAGGGAAGACTTGATCTTGACCCACTCGAAGAAGTCCCCGGGCCCGTTGGCGGTGAGCTGCTCATAGCTCTGGGCCCGCAGTTCGAGCCAGGTGGAATTGAGGGTTTCCCACATCTCGGCGGTGATGGTGCCGCGCACCGCATGGGCATTTTCCCGGCCCAGGCGCAGGCAGGAATAAAGCGAGGCGGGATTGTCCGGGTCGCTCACCATGAAGCGCAGCACGTTGTCGGCATTGACCTCGCTGTACTTGCGCGCGAAGGTCTCCTCCAGACTGTTCAGGACGATCACGGCATACCAGTTCTGGTTGGCGGCCTCCAGGGACTGGGGCACCATGGACATCTGCCAGGTCACATCCAGCAGGCGGGCAAGATTTTCGGCCCGCTCGACATAGCGGGACATCCAGAACAGGTGGTCGGCGGTACGGCTCAGCATGTTGTTCTCCCTCTATCAGTCTTCCAGCACCCAGGTGTCCTTGGTGCCGCCACCCTGGGATGAATTCACCACCAGGGAACCTTCACGCAGGGCCACCCGGGTCAGGCCGCCGGGCACCATCTGGATGCCGTTGCCCGAGAGCACGAAGGGCCGCAGGTCCAGATGCCGGGGCGCAATGCCACGCTCGACGAAGGTGGGACAGTTGGACAGGGCCAGGGTGGGCTGGGCGATGTAGCCCTCGGGCCTGGCCTTCAGCAACTTGCGGAAGTGCTCGATCTCGTCCCGGGTGGCGGCCGGCCCTACCAGCATGCCGTAGCCCCCGGCTCCATGCACTTCCTTGACCACCAGTTCGGGCAGGTGGGCGAGCACATAGTCCAGGTCCCCGGGCTTCCTGCACATGTAGGTAGGCACGTTGTTGAGGATGGGCTCCTCGCCCAGGTAGAAGCGGATCATTTCCGGCACATAGGGGTAGATCGACTTGTCGTCCGCCACCCCGGTGCCGATGGCGTTCGCCAGGGTCACCCGGCCCGCCTTGCAGGCCCTGAGCAGACCCGGCACCCCGATCATGGAATCCGGGCGGAACGCCTCGGGGTCGAGGAAGTCGTCATCGACCCGGCGGTAGATCACATCGACCCGCTTCGGCCCCTGAGTGGTGCGCATGTAGACCGTGCCGTCCTTGACGAACAGGTCGCGCCCTTCCACCAGTTCCACCCCCATCTGCTGGGCCAGGAAGGTATGCTCGAAATAGGCGCTGTTGTAGGCACCGGGCGTCAGCACCACGCAGGTGGGATCGGAGACGCCCACGGGAGCCACGGCGCGCAGGTTGTCCAGCAGCAGGTCCGGGTAGTGCTGCACCGGCGCCACCTTGTGCCGGGCAAAGAGTTCCGGGAAGAGGCGCATCATCATCTTCCGGTCCTCGATCATGTAGGAGACCCCGGAGGGCACGCGCAGGTTGTCTTCCAGCACGTAGAACTCCCCTGCCCCGGCGCGCACCACATCCACTCCGGCGATGTGGGCGTAGATCTGCCCGGGCACTTCCACGCCTTTCATCTCCGGCCGGTACTGGCCGTTGTTCAGCACCTGCTCGGCGGGAATATGCCCTGCCTCGAGGATTTCCTGATCGTGATAGATGTCGTGCAGGAAGGCATTCAAGGCCTTGACCCGCTGGCGCAGGCCGGCGGCCATGTCACTCCATTCCGCCGCGGGAATGATGCGGGGGATGATGTCGAAGGGGATCAGCCGCTCCTTGCCCGCCTCCTCCCCATAGACGGCGAAGGTGATGCCCACCCGGCGAAAGGCCAGATCGCCTTCGGCGCGCTTCCTGGCTATCCGTTCGGGCGAGGTGGTATCGAGCCATTCCGCATAGCGCCGGTAATGGGGCCGGACACTGCCGTCGGCATCGTACATTTCGTTGTAGTAATAAGCCATGGGCGTTCTCGTTTTCTGAAATCGAACAACAGGACTGCAGCACACACCATGCCAGCCCGATAATCCACTTCTGATTCATGAAGTTGGCAACTCCGGACAAATTCCCGGAAAAAAAAGAACCGGCGGATGCACAAGACGGGTGCAGAACCAAGGGCCTGGCGCACCATGCCCCGGAATAAAAGGGGCAACCGGAAAACCGTCTCGGTCGCGATGCCACGCAAACTCAGTTGCGGATGTAACGGAAATAACTGATCAGGCTGCGCAATCCATCCGCAACCTGGGTCAGATCCTGGGTGCGGTGATGGGCACTTTCCAGGTGCGCCACATTGCCTTCGATGCCATCGAGAATGCGAGCCAGATGGCGGGCGATATCCTCGGTGGACCGGGATTCCGCCGCCGCCGCCTGGGCAATCTGCTGGGCCAGCACACTCATCGCCTCGCCCCGGCTGGCCACCTGAGCCAGCCCTTCATCGGAGCGATCCATGGCCTGATCCGCTTCATCGACCTGGCCCCCCGCCTGCTCCATGGCCGTCAGGGCCTCCTGGGTGACCGACTGAATCTCGGCTACGGTACGGCTGATCTCGCTAGTCTGGCTACTGGTCCGCTCGGCCAGTTTCCTTACGCCATCGGCCACCACGGCAAAGCCCCGCCCGGCCTCGCCGGCCCGGGCCGCCTCGATGGCGGCATTCAGGGCGAGCAGATTGGTCTGCTCGGAAATTTCCCGGATCCCGCGCGAAACGACACCGATCTGGAGGATGGATTCAAACAACTGGCGCATGGTCTGGCTGGCCCGCTGCACGGTATCCACCACCAGGCGCGAAGCCTGGCGCCCTTCCAGCATACGCTTCACCGCGTCCTCCAGGGCCGCCCGCGATTCATTGACGGCGCTAGCCGTATCCTGGGCCCCCGCCGCTACCTGCCTGGCCGCAGTACTCAACTCATCCACCTCGGCGGCGATATGGGAAACGGACTCGGACTGCTGGGTAAACTCGCCATGAATGGTGCCCATCTCCCCTTCCAGGTGGCCGGACCCGCCCTTGATGCGCTGGGCGGCCTCGGCAATTTCCGCCAGCATCACCTTGAGATGGGCCTGCATGGCAATCATGGCATGCGCCATCTGCCCCAGTTCATCACGCCGATGGTTGGGAATGGTATCGGTCAGGTCACCCTGGGCGATATGGTCCATCAGCCGGGTGGCCTGCTCCACCCCCTCCAGGGTCTGGCCCTGCCAGCGCACCAGCAGGAGTCCGGCCAGAATGCCCGACACCCCCAGGCCATGCCCGACCCAGGTGGCGAGCTGGCTGCCCCCCCCGAACAGGCCAAGGAAATTGGAGCAGAGCTGGAGCACCACCAGCAAGATCGCCAGACCGGTCAGCCTGGTACGCAAAGCAAGCCCGGGCGCCCCGGGCTTCGGCAGGGGTTTCCCACTACCATTGAGCTGCGCATAAAGCTGCTCCGCCGCCCTGACCTGGGCTCGGGAGGGGCAAGTGCGGACCGACATGTAACCTATGGTCTGATCATTCTTCCGGACGGGCACCACCAAGGCATCGACCCAGTAATGGTCGCCATTCTTGCAGCGATTCTTGACGATTCCTTGCCACGGCAAACCGGCCTTCACGGTCTCCCAGAGGTTCGCAAAGGTCTGGGGCGGCATGTCCGGATGCCGCACCACATTGTGGCTCTGGCCGATCAACTCCTCCCGCTGGAAGCCACTCACCTCCACAAACGTGTCATTGACGTGCGTCAGCACGCCTTTGAGATCCGTTTTCGAGACAATGTACGCCCCCTTGGGAAAAGGGACTTCGACCTGGGTAACTGGCAAGTTTTTTTTCATGCAACCTTTTCCTGAACTGATCGAAACACATTGTTTCCAGACAATCGCCCAGTGCTTGCACGAATCACGCCAGTAAGAACGGCACCCGCAGGTGCCGTTGCGTGAACCATGGAACGCCTTGTTTTACAGGCGTTCGTAGATGGTGGCGATACCCTGACCGCCGCCGATACACATGGTGGCCATGCCGTAACGGGCACCAGAGCGGTGCATTTCATGAATCAACTTGGTGACGATGACGCCGCCGGTAGCCCCCACCGGATGGCCCAGGGCGATGGCACCGCCATTGACGTTGGTCTTGGCGGGGTTCAGCCCCAGGCCCTTGGCCACGGCCAGGGACTGGGCGGCAAAGGCTTCATTGGATTCGATCACGTCGATCTGGTCCAGGGTCAGTCCGGCCTTTTGCAGGGCCAGCTTGGAAGCGGGGATGGGGCCTTCGCCCATGATGTCGTTGGGCACGCCGGCGATGGCGTAAGACACCAGGCGGGCCATGGGCTTGTAGCCGGCGGCGGTGGCCTTGGCGGCATCGGCCAGCACCAGGAAGGCGGCGGCGTCATTGATGCCGGAAGCGTTGCCGGCGGTGACGGTGCCGTCCTTCTTGAAGGCGGGCTTCATCTTCGCCAAGGACTCCGGGGTGGTGCCGGGCTTCAGGTGCTCGTCGGTATCAAACACCACATCGCCCTTCCTGGTCTGGAAGGTGATGGGCACGATCTGGCCCTTGAAGCGCCCTTCGGCCTGGGCGGCAGCGGCACGCTTCTGGGATTCCAAAGCGAAGGCATCCTGCTCCTCGCGGCTGATGCCCCACTTGATCGCCAGATTCTCGGCGGTGATGCCCATGTGGCCAACGCCGAAGGGGTCGGTCAGCACGGAGACCATGGCGTCGATGGCCTTGGTGTCGCCCATGCGGGCACCGGCGCGCAGGGCGGGCAGCAGGTAGGCGCCGCGGGACATGACTTCGACGCCGCCGGCCAGGGCGAAATCGGCATCACCCAGCATGATGGCATGGGCGGACGAAACGATGGCCTGCATGGCGGAGCCGCACAGACGGTTCACCGCAAACGCGACGGACTCCATGCTCATGCCGCCCTGGATGGTGGCGACACGGGCCACATAGGGATAACGGGATTCGGTAGGGATGCAGTTGCCAACGGTGGCAAAGGTTACTTGCTTGGGATCGACGCCAGCCCGGGCGATGGCTTCCTTGACGACCACCCCGCCCAGTTCGGCGGGCTCCATATCCTTCAGGGAACCGTTGAAGGTACCCACAGCAGAACGAACAGCACTCAAAACAACGATATCTTTACTCATGCACATCTCCTCGTCTAGAAATCTTCAGCCCACCAGGCTGGCAAGCCCAAGCAAAAACAACATCATCAACCATAACACAATTGCGCGCCAGACCAGGCCGACCGCGCTTTGCATGAAATCCGCATCAGCCGCTTCACCAACGCCCAGTTCGCCGCTTTCGGCCAGGGCATCGGTCTCACTGCTGGGGACCCCGAGACGTACACCCAGGGCACCCGCCCCGCTGGAGAGCACGATGCCCAGTTCCGGGTCATCCCACTGGGTCGCCTGGCTGCGCCAGCAATACACGGCATCTTCAAAATTCCCCACTACCGCAAAGGCCGCTGCGGTAAGCCGTACTGGCAACCAGTCCACGATAACAAAGATTTGTTGCGGAAATTTTCCAAAGGAATCTTCTGGCCCCCGTTGCCGCCAATGCGTCGCCAGCAGATGCGCCAGCCGGTAGAGCAAGGCCCCCAGCGGGCCGGGCAGCAGCACGAACCAGAGCAGGATGGCAAATACATGACGGTGGGAAGCGGCCAGGGCGGCCTCGATGGAGATCCGGGCAATATCGCCGGGACTACAGCGGGAAACCGGCTGCCCTTGCCATTCTGCCAGCAGTTCCCGGGCCCGCTCCACATCCCCCAGACGCAGCGCCAGTTGAATATCGGTATAAAAATGACTGAACTGGCGAAAGCCCATGGTCAGGTACAACACCGCCACATTGAGGCCCCAGGCCAGGAGGGGATGAACACGGTAGAGCAGGAAATAAAGCCCCCCCACGAGCAGCAACGGGGGCAGCACGGCCAGACACCAGACGAGCATGCCCTGCCGGTAACTGCCGGCATTGAAGCGCCGTTCGAGGAAATCCGCCCAGGCCAGAAAAGGGTCCGCCACCCAGCGCGAGTAATCGAGGGGGCGCAACTGCTCCAGGAGAAAGACCGTGATGAGGGAAAAAAGGCTCATCTGGAAAACTCAGCCCTGCGGGCTCCAAATTGGTGCATTAAAATCACATCATAACGCCAGCCGGGCTGAGCTCATAGACCATGCAGGCGTCGATAAAGGGAAAGGATCATTCCAGCGGTGGCCCCCCAGATGAAATGATCGCCGTAGGGCATCGCCGTATATTCGCGCAGGGCACCCCGGTAGTACAACTTTTCCTGGCGGTGGTTGCCGGGGTCCAGGAGAAAATCCAGGGGGACCTCGAACACCTCCGCCACCTCGAAATCATCCAGGCTCAGATCAAAGGGCGGCTCCAGCAGGGCGACGACCGGAAAGACCTTGAATCCCGTCCCGGTCCGGTAGGGGGGCAGATAACCCAGGACCCGGGGCAGATGCGCAGCCAGACCGATTTCTTCCTCAGCTTCGCGCAGGGCCGCATGCACAGGCGAGGCATCATCGAGTTCCATGCGCCCGCCGGGAAAACTGATCTGGCCCGGGTGATCGCGCAGATGGTCGGTGCGCCGGGTCAGCAGCATCTGGTAGCCCTCGGGCCGATGCACCAGGGGCACCAGCACGGCAGCGGGCGTCAGGTTTTCCTCCCCGGCCCCCTGATCCCCTTCGGCCGGTGCCCCCTCTGGACTGGCCAGCAGGCGCGACTCGAGCTGCTGCAGATCCATCCGGCCTCAGGCCTCGTCCAGCGCTTTGGATTCGGTATGCGCATGCACCGCCGTCAGGGCATCCTGGAGGGTTTCATCGGTCAAGGCGTTCAGGGCGGTGGCCACCAGATCGGCAGATTCCAGAGCCCCCGCCGGCAACTGGCGGGAATCCAGGCTGGCAATCAGGGCGGCGGCGGCTCCGGTGACCCGCAACAGCAGTTGCCGCTCTCCCATGAACAATTCCAGTTCCCGACGCAGCATGGCATTTTCCTGTTGATAAGGCATTTCTCTCTCCTCGTATCATCAAAAGCGCTTCTTCAGGGTCAGTTTATCCCCTTCCCGCTGCATGTCGGTGCGATTCAGAAAACTCATGCCGAGCAGGGCAAAAGGCATGTCCTGGGCATGCACCACCCCCTCCACATTGTGCACGACGATGTCACCGACCTTGACCGTCGTGAGCTTGACCCGCTGCACCACCGTCTGGCCGTTGGCGGTCTGTGATATTCCCCGCTCCGCCTTGCTCATATCGAGCCCCAGACGCCTGGCATCACTGGCCCCGAGCGAGATGGCCGTAGCCCCGGTATCGACCAGGAAGCGGATGGAAACCCCGTTGATCGAGCCGGTGGTCTGGAAATGGCCCTGGCCATCGGCCGTCAGCACCACCGGCGCATTGCCGCTGGAGGCTTCTCCCACCGCATTCTGGCCGACGCGCAGGCTGCGGCGCTTGCCGTCGATGTCCACCTGCACGCCATCCCCCTGGACAGCCAGCAGGCGAATTCCGCCATATTCCTGCCCCACGGACAAAATCCGGGGCGAGCCGCCATCGATCACCAGAATGGCCTTGCCACCCAGAATGCCGGCCAGCCCCACATTGACGGCGTGGGCGCCCCCTGCCCAGAAAGCCAGGGGCGCGATTAGGCAAGCTTGCAGGCAGCCTCTAAAATAGCCGCCATTCATTCTCAGGAAAATCTTCCCCATGCGTCCCGTTGCCATCTTTCGCCACTCCCCCACTGAAGGTCCGGGTTATTTTGCCATATTCCTGGAAACCCACCGGATCCCCTGGACCCTGATCGCCCTGGACGAAGGCGCCCCGGTTCCCGAGGCCGCCGATGCCTATTCCGGCCTCTGTTTCATGGGCGGGCCAATGAGCGTGAATGACGACCTGCCCTGGATTGCCCCCGTCTGCACCCTGATCCGCGCTGCCGTCGCCAAGGACATCCCGGTGCTGGGACATTGCCTGGGAGGCCAGTTGCTGAGTAAGGCCCTGGGCGGCGAGGTGCGCCAGAATCCGGTCAAGGAAATCGGCTGGAGCCAGGTCACAGCCGGCAGCGATGCCCTCAGCCGCCACTGGCTGGGCGACTTCGCCGGCCAGGACCTGACCGTGTTCGAGTGGCACGGAGAAACCTTCAGCCTCCCCGCGGGGGCCAGCCGCCTCGCCGGCAACGACCACTGCGCCAACCAGATGTTCGCCCTCGGGCCTCACCTGGGCATGCAGTGCCACACGGAAATGCTGCCCGAGATGATCGCCTGCTGGTGCGAGCAATGGGCCGAGGAAGCCGCCGCCGTGGCCCACCTCGCCTCGGTGCAAAGCCCCGCGGCCATGCGCGCGGGCATTCCCGAGCGCCTGCCGGCGATGCGGCGGCTGGCGGATCAGCTTTACGGGGTATGGATCACAGGGCTGAGGCGCTGAGGTTCCGAAATTCCGCATCCTGATTCTGCTGTTCATCCTGCTGTTCATCCTGCTGTTCATCCTGCTGTTCATCCTGGCAGCGGTCGGCCTCTTACGGGCTATGGATCCAGGGCGCCCATGACCGGACCTCCAGTTGGGAACGCACCGTCCCTATCGGCATTTATCCCGTTGCGGCCGAGGCCTCGCCGGCCACCGCCAACATCTGAACAGCCTCGATCCGCATGCAATCGGGCTGCTGGCCACCCAAAAACAGGCAACCCCGGGAGCGGCACCCGGGGCTTGCGGCAAGTGCCGCTCAGTCCCGGTAATTGCCGTCCTTGATGGGGAAATCGGTGATCTGGCTGCGCACCAGGGCAATGGCTTCGCGCAGTTCGTCGATCTTCTTGCCGCTCACCCGCACCGCATCGCCCTGGATGGAGGCCTGGGCCTTGAGCTTGGCATCCTTGATCAGCTTGACGATCTTCTTGGCCAGATCGCTGTCGATGCCGTCGCGGATCTTCAGCTCCTGCTTCACCTTGTTGCCGGAAACGCTCTGGATCTTCTGGACGTCGAGCCGCTTGACACTGTCCTTTTCCTTCTTTTCCATGGCGGGAAAGAGCAGGTCCTTGATCTGGTCGAGCTGGAACTCGGAATCCCCGTACAGGGTGATGATCTTGGTCTTCTCATCGATCTCGACCTTGGCGCTCGTGCCCTTGAAATCGTAACGGTTTTCGATCTGGCGCGCCGCCACATCGACGGCATTCTTCAGGGCCACCATGTCGGCTTCGGAAGTGAAGTCAAAGGAAGGCATGGACAATCTCCAATCTCGGTTCGTGCAAAAGTTGCAAAAAATCTTTGCCTGATTGCGTGAAAAGGGCGGCCGCGGCATGACACCGGACCGCCCTGGCTTGCGGCTGCGGCTCAGCCGAAATAGCAGACGTAGTGGTAGGGCTCGCCCGTCACTTCGATGTCGAAGCTGGAATTGCCCGGCACCTGGAAAGACTCGCCGGGGCCGGAGGTCTTCCATTCCTGCTCGCCCTTGAGGCGGTAGCGGCAGGAACCGGCGACGGTCTCCATCACTTCCGGCGCGCCGGTGTTGAAGGTCAGGCTGGCGGGCAGGATCACGCCCACGGTCTTCCTCGATCCATCCGGGAAGATCACGGTGTGGCTGACGCACTTGCCATCGAAATAGACATTGGCCTCTTTGAGCACGGCAACATGGTCGAACTGCGACATCAGATACCCCAAACTTTCTCGATGATGGATTTGGCGATGAAGCCCACCATGCCGAAGGCCAGCACGAAGAACAGGACGAAGGTCCCGGTCTTGCCCGCCTTCGACTTCCAGGCAATCTCGCCGATGATGAACAGCATGAACAAGATGAAGGCGCCGATGCCCCAGGTGGACCCGAAGTGGGCCAGCTGCTCCTCGGTAAACCCGAACAGGGTGTGCTCCATGCCTTAGGCCTTGCGATTCTGCAGATTGGCGGCGATGCGCAGGCGCAGGGCGTTGAGCTTGATGAAGCCGCCCGCATCCTTCTGGTCGTAGGCGCCGGCATCGTCCTCGAAGGTGGCGATGCTGGAGTCGAACAGGGAATCGGTCCTGGAATCCCGCCCGACGACCATGGCGCTGCCCTTGTAGAGCTTCATGCGCACGCTGCCATTGACGTTCTGCTGGGTGTGGTCGATCAGGGTCTGCAGGGCTTTACGCTCCGGTGCCCACCAGTAGCCGTTGTAGATCAGGCTGGCGTAGCGGGGCATCAGGTCGTCCTTCAAGTGGGCGACTTCCCGGTCCAGGGTGATGGATTCGATGGCGCGGTGGGCCTTGAGCAAAATCGTGCCGCCCGGGGTTTCGTAGCAGCCGCGCGACTTCATGCCGACATAGCGGTTTTCCACCAGGTCGAGGCGGCCGATGCCATGCTTGCCGCCCAGCTCGTTCAACTTGGCGAGCAGTTCATGCGGCGGCATCTTCTCACCGTTGATGGCGGCGAGGTCACCCCGGACGAATTCCAGATCCAGGTATTCGGCGGCATCGGGGGCCCGCTCCGGGGCGACGGTCCAGCGCCACATCTCTTCTTCGGCCTCGGCGGCGGGATCTTCCAGGTGGCGGCCTTCGTAGGAGATGTGCAGCAGGTTGGCGTCCATGGAATAGGGCGAGCCGCCCTGCTTGTGCTTCATTTCCACGGGGATGCCGTGTTGCTCGGCATAGGCCAGCAGCTTTTCCCGGGACAGGAGGTCCCACTCGCGCCAGGGGGCAATGACCTTGACGCCAGGCTTCAAGGCATAGGCGCCCAGCTCGAAGCGCACCTGGTCGTTGCCCTTGCCGGTGGCACCGTGGGCGATGGCATCGGCGCCGGTCAGGTTGGCGATCTCGATCAGGCGCTTGGCGATCAGGGGCCGGGCGATGGAAGTACCAAGCAGGTATTCGCCCTCATAGACGGTGTTGGCGCGGAACATGGGGAAGACGAAGTCGCGCACGAATTCCTCGCGCAGGTCGTCGATGAAGATGTTTGCGGGCTTGATGCCAAATTGCAGGGCCTTGGCGCGGGCCGGTTCGAGCTCCTCGCCCTGGCCCAGGTCGGCGGTGAAGGTCACCACTTCGCACTGGTAGGTGTCTTGCAGCCACTTCAGGATCACGGAGGTATCGAGCCCTCCGGAATAGGCGAGGACGACTTTCTTGATAGTGCTCATCTTGCTTACCTTTTCAGTTTTCAATCCTGCCTAGCAGCAGGAATTCCATCAATGCCTTTTGCACATGCAGACGGTTTTCGGCTTCCTCCCACACCACGGAGTGCGGCCCGTCGATCACTTCGGCGGTGACTTCCTCGCCCCGGTGGGCGGGCAGGCAGTGCATGAACAGGGCATCCGGGGCGGCCACCCGCATCATGTCCCCATCCACGCACCAGTCGGCAAAGGCCTTCATGCGCGCTTCGTTCTCGGCTTCGTAGCCCATGGAGGTCCACACGTCGGTAGTCACCAGATCGGCGCCCTGACAGGCTGCCATGGGATCGGCAAAGGACTCGAAATGGCCGGTACCGTAAAGGCCGGCCTGTTCCGGCTCAATCTCGTAACCCGGGGGCGTGGACACATGGACGTTGAAGTCCAGGACCTCGGCCGCCTGCAGCCAGGTGTTGCACATGTTGTTGGAGTCCCCCACCCAGGCCACGGTCTTGCCCTGGATGGAACCCCGGTGCTCGATGAAGGTATAGATGTCGGCCAGGATCTGGCAGGGATGGTATTCGTTGGTCAGGCCGTTGATGACGGGGACCCGGGAATTGGCGGCAAAGCGCTCGATGATGGCCTGCTCGAAGGTGCGGATCATGACGACGTCGCTCATGCGGGAAATCACCTGGGCGGCGTCTTCCACCGGCTCGCCCCGGCCGAGCTGGGAATCGCGGGTGTTCAGATAGATGGCGGAGCCGCCCAGCTGATGCATGCCGGCCTCGAACGAAAGCCGGGTGCGGGTGCTGGCCTTCTCGAAGATCATCACCAGGGTGCGATCAAAGAGCGGGTGGTAGGGCTCGTAACGCTTGAACTTGTCCTTGATCCAGCGGGTGCGCTCGAACAGGTAGTCGAATTCTTCCCGGGAAAAGTCCTTGAACTGGAGGAAATGGCGCAGATCCATGCTCACCCCTCGAGGAAGTTGCGCACCAGGGGCGCGAGTTTGTCCACCAGCTCGCGCACCTCGGCCTCGCCGAAGATCAGGGCGGGCAACAGGCGGATCACCTTGTCGTGGGTGACGTTGATGAGTAGGCCCGCGGCCAGGGCCTGGCCCACCAGGGCGCCGCAGGGACGGTCGAGTTCGATGCCCAGCATCAGCCCCTTGCCGCGGAATTCCACCACCCCCGGCACATCCTTCAGGGCGGCGCCCAGTTCGGCGCGGATCAGGGCGCCGATCCGCGCGGCATTGGCGAGGAGGCCTTCGGCCTCGATCAGTTCGATGGTTTTCAGGGCGGCGGTACAGGCCAGGGG
>NZ_JBASOH010000043.1:0-6368 GCF_049658005.1 Azovibrio sp.
GGTTTGAGGCGGTATCGAGGTTGCAGGCCGAGATTGCAGGCCGAGATTGCAGGCCGAGATTGCAGGCCGAGATTGCAGGCCGAGGTTTCAGGCTTGTTGCACCAGGGCGAGGATCTCCTCCCCGTAACGCGCCATCTTGGCTTCGCCAAAGCCCGGCACGCGCATCAGGTAGTCCCGGTTGGAAGGCCGCAGTTCGGCGATTTCCTTCAAGGTCCGGTCGTGGAAGATCACGTAGGCCGGCACTCCCTGGGCTCTGGCGGTTGCCGCCCGCCACTGGCGCAGACGCTCGAAGAGGGCGAGGGCCTGCGCGCCGAGGTCGGCCGTGATCGGGCTCGTGCTGTCGCCCCGGCTGAAACTGCGCGCCGGCTTTGGGGCGCGGCGCGGGCGGCGCAGTTCCACGGACTGCTCGCCCTTCAAAACCGGCCTGGCAGCGGCGGTGAGCTTCAGGGCCCCGTATTCGTTCATGTTCGCATGGAGCAGGCCGGCGGCCACCAGCTGGCGGAATACGGCGCGCCAGGCGGGCTCGTCCAGATCGGCGCCGATGCCCCAGGTGGAGAGCTGCTGGTGGCCGTATTCCCGGATCTTGGGGTTTTCCTTGCCGCGCAGCACGTCGATCAGGTGCTTGGCGCCAAAGCGCTGGCCGGTGCGGTAGGCGGTGGACAGGGCCTTTCTCGCCGCCTCGGTGCCGTCCCAGCATTCCGGCGGGTCGAGGCAGACATCGCAGTTGCCGCAGGGCTGGCTGACTTCCCCGAAGTAGTCGAGCAGCACCACGCGGCGGCAGCGCGGCGATTCCGCATAGCCGAGCAGCGCCGTCAGCTTCTGGCTTTCCAGGCGCTTTTGCGCCTCGCCGGCGCTGGAATCGTCGATGCGGGAACGCTGCAGGGCCACGTCCTGAAGGCCATAGCTCATCCAGGCTTCGGCGGGTTCTCCGTCGCGCCCGGCGCGGCCGGTTTCCTGGTAGTAGGCTTCCAGGCTCTTGGGCAGGTCGAGGTGGGCGACGAAGCGCACGTCCGGTTTGTCGATGCCCATGCCGAAGGCGATGGTGGCCACCATGATCAGCCCCTCCTCGCGCAGGAAGCGGCGCTGGTTCGCGGCCCGCACCTCGGTAGCGAGGCCGGCGTGGTAGGGCAGGGCCGGGTGGCCCTCCTGGCTGAGCCAGGCGGCGATCTCCTCCACCTTCTTGCGCGACAGGCAATAGACGATGCCGGCCTCGCCCCGGTGGCCGCCGAGAAAATCCAGGAGCTGGCGCTTGGGATTGTCCTTTTCCACTACCGTGTAGCGGATGTTGGGCCGGTCGAAGCTGGAGAGGAAGACCCGCGCCTCGCTCAGGCCCAGGCGGACGATCATCTCCCGCCGGGTGGCCTCGTCGGCGGTGGCGGTGAGGGCGATGCGCGGCACGTCCGGGTGGCGCTCGTGGATGGCGGAAAGCTGCAGGTACTCGGGGCGGAAGTCGTGGCCCCACTGCGAGACGCAATGCGCTTCGTCAATGGCGAACAGGGCCAGGCGGCCGCCTTCGGCGAGGCCATCCAGGAGCGCCAGGAAGCGCTCGGTCATGAGCCGTTCCGGGGCCACGTAGAGGAGGTCGAGGTCGCCGGCAAAAAGACGCCGTTCGGTCTCCCGCACCTCTTCCCAGGCCACGGTGGAATTGAGGAGCGCCGCCTGGATGCCGAGTTGGGTGAGGGCATCCACCTGATCCTGCATCAGGGCGATCAAGGGCGAGACGACGATCGCCACGCCGCGGCGCATGAGGGCAGGAATCTGGTAGCAGAGCGACTTGCCGCCGCCGGTGGGCATCAGCACCAGGGCATCGCCGCCGCCGGCCACATGCGCGATGATCTCCGCCTGCTGGCCGCGAAAGGCCGGGTAGCCGAAGGTGTGCCGGAGGATGTCGAGGGCAGAGGGGGAAGACGAAAGGGCGGCAGGCATGGGGGCAGGCATGAAGGCGGGATTATCCCACGCTGGCAGGGCTTCACGCAGGCTGAGCGAGGGAGTCAGTCTCCGACGAGCTTCACCGTGTCAGCGTAGCGCACCAGCTTGCTGCCCACCGTGAGCAGGATCAGGGGTTCGGTCCGGGATTGGGCCACCAGCAGGCGGTCGAAAGGGTCCTTGTGGTCGTCGCAGGCTGGCAGTCCGGCAAGCCCCAGGATGTGCTCATTACGAATGTCCAGCCAGGTAAAACCCATGGCTTCCACTTGGGCAGCAAAGACTGGCAGGTCGATGTGCAGACGGCCCAGCCCGGCCTTGATGGTAAGTTCCCACAGGGATGCCCGGCTGACGAAAACGGCCTCTGCTGATTCGATCACCTTCCGCACCGAGGCGGTGATGCGTGCATCCCCGGTCTGCCACCAGAAAGCGAAATGGGTGTCCAGTAATAGCCTCATCGGGGCGCACCCATATCACGGGGCTGAGCTTCTGCCTGCAGGCAGTCGAAAATGTCATCCAGAGGGGCGTCGAAATCTTCTTGCATACTCCAGTCCCGCCCCTGCATGCTGCCCGGTGGTGCGAGCTTGTTGGGTGCCGGGCGGTAAGCGGTGAGCGTCGCCACGGGCTGACCCGCCCGGGCGATGACCACTTCCTCGCCCTTTTCCACTGCTTCGATCAAGCGGGAGAAATGGGTCTTCGCTTCATGGATGTTGATGGTTTGCATGGCAGGGCTTTCAGGGGTTAGTCCGGTCTTAGTCTAGCATGGGTTCGGCAACAAGCCGGAACGGCGTCAGCTAGGTAGCAACGATTCCCGCCGCAATTGCGCCCCATCCCAGCTTAGCGCTTCACCCCGGTCCTCGCTCCAGTCCGCCAGCACCCAGCGTTCCACATGGATGCCGTCCACGATGTGGTCGTGGGTGGCGGGTTGGTGGGTGTGGCCGTGAATGAAGGTGGCGTAGCCATGCTGGCGCAGGAAGTCGTCGGTTTCGCCGGGGTTGAGGTCCATCAGGTAGGCGGATTTTTCGCGCTTGGCGGCTTCGCTCTGCTGGCGTAGCTGTGCGGCGATGGCCAGGCGTTCCCTCAAAGGCTTGGCCAGGAAGGCGGCCTGCCAGTCCGGCCTGCGGGTCTGGGCGCGAAACTGTTGGTAGGCTTCGTCGTCGGTGCAGAGGGCATCGCCGTGCGAGAGGACGAACTGCCATTGCGGGGTGGAGAGCACATAGGGGTCGGGCAGCAGGGTGAGGCCGGCGGCCCGGGCGAAGTCTTGCCCCAGGAGGAAGTCGCGGTTGCCGTGCTGCAGGTGGATGGCAAGCCCGGCGGCGCTGGCCTGGGCGAGGGCGGCGATGATCTCCTGGTGGCAGGGATCTTCCATGTCGTCGTCGCCGACCCAGGTCTCGAAGCAGTCGCCGAGGAGGTAGAGGCGGTTGTTTCTGGCGACATCCGGGTGGGCGATGCGCGCCAGAAAGGCCTTGAAAAGACGAATCGCCCCGGGGGTCCGGGGCGACAGGTGCAGGTCGGAGATGAAGTAGATCAAGCCGGTCCGGCCAGCCTTAGATGGCTTCGGCCTTTTCGATGATGACGTCGTCCACGGGCACGTCCTGGTGGAAGCCCTTGTTGCCGGTCTTGACGGACTTGATCTTGTCCACCACGTCCATGCCTTCCACCACTTCGCCAAAGACGCAGTAGCCCCAGCCGCTGCCGGACGGGGCCTTGAAGTCCAGGAAATCGTTGTCGGAGACGTTGATGAAGAACTGGGCGGTGGCGGAGTGGGGATCGTTGGTGCGGGCCATGGCGATGCTGCCGCGCTTGTTCTTGAGGCCGTTGGCGGCTTCGTTTTCGATCTGCTCGCGGGTGTCCTTCTGCTTCATGCCGGGCTCAAAGCCGCCACCCTGGATCATGAAACCATCGATGACCCGGTGGAAGAGGGTGTTGTCATAGTAGCCGTCCTGCACGTACTGGAGGAAGTTCCTGACGGTGACGGGGGCCTTTTCGGCATCCAGCTCGAGGGTGATGGTGCCGAGGTTGGTTTGCAGCTTGATCATGTTGATGGCTCACTTTTCGGAAATGATTTTGACGGACTGGATGATGACAGCTTCGTTGGGCACGTCCTGGTGGGGACCGGAGCGGCCAGTAGGGACCTTGGCGATCTTGTCCACCACGTCCATGCCGGCGGTGACCTTGCCGAATACGGCGTAGCCCCAGCCGTCGAAAGAGGGGTAGTCCAGGTTCTTGTTGTCCACCAGATTGATGAAGAACTGGGAGGTGGCGGAGTGGGGGTCGGGGCGCCGGGCCATGGCGATGGTGCCGCGGCTGTTCCTGAGCCCGTTCCTGGCTTCGTTCTCGATGGGTTCGCGGGTTTCCTTCGGGTTCATCCTGGAATCGAAGCCGCCGCCCTGGATCATGAAGCCGGGAATCACCCGGTGGAACACGGTACCGTTGTAAAAGCCGTCCCGGGCGTACTGGAGGAAGTTGGCCACGGATTTGGGGGCTTTGGCATCGTTGAGTTCCAGAACGATCCTGCCCTGGCTGGTTTCCAGTTCCACGGTGGGGGCTGCCCAGCCCAGGGTGGAGGCGGCGAGGCCGGCGGCCAGAATGAGTGCGCGCAACATGGGGATTTTCTCCTGCAAACGGGGGTGGGGCCGGAGCCAGGGCTCAGGCGGCCCCTTCGTAGATGATCTTCCAGTGGCCCTTTTCACGGGCCCAGTACTGGCGTTTTTTCATGGTGTTGCTGAGGTTGTTGCTGTCGTAGGCCTGGTCGAAGGTGACCACGACGACTTCTTCCTGCCCCGGGTTGCGGAACAGGGAAAGATTGTTGATCTGCACCTTGATCCAGGCCTTGCCTTGATTGACCTGGCGTTTTTGCTGGGCGAAGGTTTCGAAGTCCTGACCGTCGCTCTGGAAAGCGCGGGAATAATGGCGCAGATAACGATCCGTGTCCCGGCTTTCCCAGTCCGTGCGCCAGGTGTCGATGGCGGTATTGAGCTCGGCCCGCTCCTTCTGCCAGTCATCCAGGGACAGCCATTCGATGTCGTTGCTGATGATGACCGGGGTCAGGCCCACCTGGATGCTCTTGCCCAGGGTGTCGAAATCCTGGTTGGTCAGTACCACGCAGCCGTCGGAGGCTTTCGGTGGACGGGAGAAAGTGTCGGAAGGGGTGCCGTGCAGCCAGATGCCGGAGCCGCTGCGCCCATGGCGCTTGTCCCATTCATTGGGATAGTCGAGGGGGAAGGCGCCGTGGCCGTAGAGGTCGGCCAGCTTTTCCCGGGGCAGGCTGGAGGTGACGTGGTAGACGCCGATGGGGGTGCGCTTGTCGCCTTCCGTCATCTTGTCGGAACCCAGCTTGCCCTGGGTCACATAGTAGTCGGCCATGAAGCGGGGCCGGCCCTTGTCATTCTTGTACAGGTAGAGGCGGGCCTTCTTGGTATCGACGACGATGGCGTACTGCTGGTCCTCGCGCATTTGCAGCAGGTAGCGCGGCACGTAGTCGGCCGGGGGTTTGTTCTTGTAGCCCTGGAGCCGCAAAAAAGCTTCTTCGCGCAGGTCGGCAATGCGGTCAGCGGGGGCTTCCTGGGCGGCGCCGAAGGTGCTGATGGGGCGAGCCCGGGCGAGCAGCAGGTCGCCCTTGATCAGGTAGGCGAGGCGGAAGTTGGGGTAACGCTGGATCAGGCCTTCGGCCAGTTGCAGGGCGGCATCCAGGCGGCGCGCCTCGATTTCGGCAAAGATTCGCTCAAGCTGGGGTTCCGGGCCGGAATCGGAAAGGGTGGCGGCGGGGGTGGCGGCGTCTGGCGTGCTGCCCAGCAACTGGCCGATGGTGGCCATGACATCCTTGGGCGGGTCCTGAACCGGGGCGGCGGCCACCGAGGCCGCGGCTACCCCGATCGGTTCGACCGGCTTGCCTGCATCCGGGCGGATCATGACCCACATGCTGCCGACCACACCCATCGTGGCCAGCGCACCTGTCAGCAAACGACGCAACCGCATCAACGGGAATCTTCGCTGAGGATGAGCCAGCTATTGCCAGATTTGGTGAAGACCAGGGTCTTGCTGGAGGAACTCTTGAAGTTGGAAGCCTGATAGTGCTGGCGGATGCGTACGGTCGCCTTGTTGCCGTCCACGGAAATCTTCGGGGGGTCATAGCTGACCTTGATCCAGCTGGGGCGGCTGATCCGTTCCCGACGTTCCTGTTCCCAGGCCTTGCGGCTCATGCCCTTGGGGGTGTCGAAGTTGGGCGCATAGAAGGAGAGATAGCCCTTCACATCCTGCTTCGACCAGGCTGCCGCCCAGGCCGCCAGGGCCCTGGAGACTTCCTGGACAGCCGGATCGAGCGCTTCCGGGGCTGGAGTTGCCGGGGCCGTCGGCGTGGCGGCCGGCGGGCTCTTGGTGGTGGCACCTGGCGTGGCGGCACCTGGCGTGGTAGTGACCACGGTGGCAACCGGCATCCTGGGGGC
>NZ_JBASOH010000044.1:0-5495 GCF_049658005.1 Azovibrio sp.
GGGCGGGCCATCGCCGCCGCCGCCGCCGCCCTGCCCGCCTGGCGGGAGCGCACCGCCAAAGCCCGGGCCCAGGTGCTGCTGCAATGGCTGCGGCTGATCCAGCAGCACACGGAAGACCTGGCCGCCCTGATCACCGCCGAAGGCGGCAAGCCCCTGGCGGAAGCCCGGGGCGAGGTGGCCTACGGCGCCAGCTTCGTGGAATGGTTTGCCGAAGAAGGCAAGCGGGCCTACGGGGAAACCGTGCCCAGCCCGGCAGCGGACAAGCGCCTCCTGGTGATCAAGCAGCCGGTCGGGGTCTGCGCCGCGATCACGCCCTGGAATTTTCCCCTCGCCATGATCACCCGCAAGGTGGCGCCGGCCCTCGCCGCCGGCTGCACGGTGGTGGTCAAGCCCGCCGGACAGACGCCGCTCACCGCCCTGGCCCTGGCGCGGCTGGCCGAGGCGGCGGGCTTTCCCGCCGGGGTGTTCAACCTCGTCACCGGCGACCCGGCCGCCATCGGCGGCGCCCTCACCGCCAGCCCGGTGGTGAGAAAGCTCTCCTTCACCGGCTCTACCGAAGTCGGGCGGCTGCTCATGGCCCAGAGCGCCCCGACCCTGAAGAAACTCTCCCTGGAACTAGGCGGCAACGCCCCCTTCATCGTCTTCGACGATGCCGACCTGGATCAGGCCGTGGCCGGGGCCCTCGCCGCCAAGTACCGCAACTCCGGCCAGACCTGCGTCTGCGCCAACCGCTTTTTGGTCCAGGCCGGCATCCACGACGCCTTCGCCGCCCGGCTGGCGGAACAGGTGGCGGCGCTCGTGGTGGGCGACGGTAGCGAACCCGGCACCCAGCAAGGGCCGCTCATCGACGCCAATGCCCTGGCCAAGGTCGAGGCCCATGTCGCCGACGCCCTGGAAAAAGGCGCCCGGCTACTCACCGGCGGCCATCCCCACCCCCGCGGCGGCAACTTCTTCGAACCCACGGTGCTGGCCGGCGTCACCCCGGCCATGCGGGTGGCGCGGGAGGAAACCTTCGGCCCCGTGGCCCCCCTGTTCCGCTTCGAGACCGAGGCAGAAGCGATCCAGATGGCGAACGCCACCGAATACGGCCTGGCCGCCTACTTCTACAGCCGCGATGTCGCGCGCTGTTTCCGGGTCGGCGAGGCCCTGGAATATGGCATGGTGGGGATCAACACCGGCCTGATCTCCAACGAGGTCGCGCCCTTCGGCGGCATCAAGCAATCCGGCCTGGGCCGGGAAGGCTCCCGCCACGGCCTGGACGAGTATCTGGAACTGAAATATCTCTGTTTCGACCTGAACTGATGCCATGAACGACACCGCCAACTCCGGCCAGGGGGGCTGCGCCTGCAGCAGCACCGCCGCTGGGCTCGAAGCCCATACCCTGAAGTGGCTTCTGACCATCAACGCCCTGATGTTCGGGGTGGAAATCCTGGCGGGCTGGTGGGCCCAGTCCGCCGGGCTGCTGGCCGACGCCCTGGATATGCTCGCCGACGCGGCGGTGTACGGCCTTGCCCTTTACGCCGTGGGCCACGCCCCGGCCCTGCAACGCCGGGCCGCGCGGATGTCCGGCGGGCTGCAACTCATCCTGGCCCTGGGCATGCTGGCGGAGGTGGGGCGGCGCTTCTGCTTTGGCGCCGCGCCCCTGGGGGAGGCGATGATGGGGGTGGCCGTGCTGGCCCTGCTCGCCAATGTGGCCTGCCTGCTGCTCATCAGCCGGCACCGGCACGGGGGCGCCCACATGCAGGCCAGCTTCATCTTTTCCGCCAACGACGTGATCGCCAACCTCGGGGTGATCCTGGCCGGGGCCCTGGTGCTCTGGCTCGGCAATCCCTGGCCGGACTGGATCATCGGCACCCTGATCGGGCTGATCGTGCTGCATGGGGCCTGGCGCATCCTGAAGCTGCGTTGAACGGCACCCGGATGGGGCTGGAAAACAGGCCGGAAAACAGGCCGGAAAACGGCCTGGAAAACAACGGCCACGCAAGCCGCAATGTCTTTATAATCCGCCGTTTTCGGGCTGATTTTTCAGGCTTTTCCGGGTGGGGAAAAAGGCACCATGCTGATCTGGTTCGTCGTCATTTACCTGATGTTCTCGGTGGGGATCGGCCTTTATGCCGCCACCCGCGTCCATACCGCCAAGGATTTCGCCGTCGCCGGGCGGCACCTGCCCCTGCCGGTGGTGATGGCCACCGTGTTCGCCACCTGGTTCGGGGCCGAGGCGGTGTTCGGGGTTTCCGCCACCTTCGTCAATGAGGGCCTGCGCGGCGTCGTCGCCGATCCCTTTGGCTCCAGCCTGTGCCTGATGATCGCCGGCATCTTCTTCGCCACCCAGCTCTACCGGCTCAACATCCTCACCCTGGGCGACTTCTACCGCCTGCGCTACAACCGCACCGTCGAAGTGCTGGCGACCCTTTGCATCGTGGTCTCCTACCTGGGCTGGGTGGCCGCCCAGATCAAGGCCCTCGGCCTCTTGTTCCACATCGTCACCGACGGCGCCGTGAGCGAGGCAACCGGCATGATGCTCGGCACCGCCATCGTGCTCACCTACACCACCTTTGGCGGCATGTTGTCGGTGGCGATCCTGGACTTCGTGCAGATGGGCGTCATCATGGGCGGGCTGCTGTTCATCGCCTATCTGGTCAGCGGCCAGACCGGCGGCGTCATGCCCGTCATCGAACATGCCCGCGCCGCCGGCAAGCTGGATTTCTTTCCCGAGGCCAGCCTTGCCCAGTGGCTCTCTTTCATCGGCGCCGGCCTGACGATGATGCTCGGCTCCATCCCCCAGCAGGACGTATTCCAGCGCATCACCTCCGCCAGGAGCGCCCGCATCGCCATCTGGGGTTCGATTCTGGGTGCCTCCTTGTACTTCTGCTTTACTTTCGTGCCCATGTTCATCGCCTATTCCGCCACCCTGATCGACCCGGCCCAGTTCGGCGCGCTGATCGCCGAGGACTCCCAGAAGGTGCTGCCCACCCTGGTGATGCAGCAGATGCCGGTGTTTGCCCAGGCCATCTTCTTCGGCTCGGTGCTGGCCGCCATCATGAGCTGCTCCTCCGCCACCCTGCTCGCCCCTTCGGTTTCCTTTGCCGAGAACATCGTGCGCGGCTTGTTGCCGCAATTGAACGACCGCCAGTTCCTCGCGGTGATGCGGCTTTGCATCGTCGGCTTTGCCGCCCTGGTGCTCACCTACGCCCTCAACTCGGGGCTCTCCATCTTCCGCATGGTGGAATCGGCCTACAAGATCACCCTGGCCGGCGCCTTCGTGCCGCTGTTCTTTGGCGCCTTCTGGAAAAAAGCCACCACCCAGGGCGCCCTGGCCGCGATCTTTGGCGGCATCCTGTCCTGGCTGCTGGTGGAAATGCTGATCGGTGAGAACAGCATCGTGCCCGCCCAGCTGCTTGGCCTGCTGGTCTCCGCCGTCGGCATGGTGCTGGGCTCCCTCTTGCCCCAGTGGGTGGGCCGTCCCACCCCCCGCGAGGACATCCACGAGGCCCTGCACCACGCCGCCGCCGCCCAGACTTACCATGTGACGGATCACGGCCATCACCACGCCCCCTGAACCCATGCTCGGCAGCCAGCAGGGCCGCCCCGCCCCGGATCTGCTACCGCGCTATCTGGCCGCGGCCTGGGCGGTCCTGACCCTCTATGGCAGCCTCTACCCCTTTGCCGGCTGGCAGACCGTGGGCATCGACCCCTTTGCCTTCCTGACCCTGCCCTGGCCCCGTTACTGGACCGCCTTCGACTTGATCGCCAATGTGGTGATCTATCTGCCCCTCGGCTTTTTCGCCACGCTCTCCCTGCTGCGCCTGCCGGGCCGCTGGACGGCGCCCCTCCTGGGCACCCTGCTGGCCGCCCTGCTCAGTTTCAGCATGGAAAGCCTGCAGGCCTGGCTGCCGGCGCGCATTTCATCGAATGTGGACCTGGGGTGCAACAGCCTCGGGGGCCTGCTGGGCAGCTTGCTGGCCGCCTGGATCGGCCCCCAGCTGCAGCCCTTCTGGAAAAGCTGGCGGCCCCGGCTGATCGCCCCTCTGCCCCATGTGGATCTGGGGCTGACCCTGCTGGGTCTGTGGCTCCTGACCCTGCTGTCCCCGGAAAACCTGCTGTTCGGCACCGGCGACCTGCGCCTCCTGCTGGGCGGCCTGCCGACCCTGAGCTACGCCCCGGAAACCTACCGTTTCGCCGAAACCGCCGTGGTGGCCAGCAACTTCCTGGCCCTGGGCCTGTTTGCCGGGGCCATGACCCAGGGCCGCTGGCTGGCCTATCTGCTGGTGCCGCTGTTCTTCCTCGTGGCCGCCCTGGTGCGCAGTCTGGAATCTGCCCTGCTGGCGGGGCCTGGCCGTTTCCTCGACTGGCTCACGCCGGGGGTGGAGCAGGGCTTGCAACTGGGCGCCGTGGCCCTGGGCATCCTGCTCCTGCTGCCGCCGCTGGGCCGCCTGATGCTGGCCGCGCTGGCGCTCCTGGCCGGCGTCATCCTGGTGAACCTGGCCCCCCTCGATCCCTATTCCCCCACCGCCCTGACCCTCTGGCACCGGGGACATTTCCTCAACTTCAGCGGTTTGATTCGCTGGGTTGCCACGATCTGGCCTTTCCTGACCCTGCCCTACCTGGTCCTGGTCAGCCGCCGCATCTGAACGGCGCCGCGCAAATCCTGGGCGCCATCGTTTTAGAAGCGGCTCATTTCACTCGCAAATGGAGCTTGCTCACCATGCCATCTTCAACGTGCTTTTTATAGTCATTCCGATCAAGGATCGGTGGCGCATGGTCGCCAACAAGGAGCACTTCGACGCCACTCATCGCAGGATGGGTGAGAACCTCGGCTAATTGATGGAAAAACTGGGCATGCAGCTTATTCATGCGGCAGACCTCTCCCGCTTCCTCAAGCTGAAAATCCTGGCAATTAAAAACATCCTGCTGAATATCTCGCCTGTCGTAGAGGGTATGCGTATTGAGCGTCAGCCAATAGACAAAACGCTTTTCATCCTCTAAAAAAGCACGGGAAATATATTTTTCCATGATCTCGCTATCACAGACACCAGGGAAAGAATAGCAGTGCGTTTTCCATGAATCCGTTTCTTTGAAATGAATTTCATCGAATCCAGTGCGCGGATACCAGTGCGTGCGGCCATACATCGCCCCTTCAGCACCGTGAATGGCCGTCGTTTTGTATCCCATCTGTTTCAATCGCCACGGCAGGCAAGCTTCAAAGCCTTCGGTTACCGCTTCCAGGTTGAGATAGCGAGTTTTCAGGCCGCAAAGCTTGCTCAGCTCAGCAGCAACGGTTGCGTCGTCGCTGGACACGGGTTCCGCCTTGATCCAGTCAAAATAAACGCGCTTGGCAAGCAAAGGCTCCAGCAGCGCCGCTTGGATACGCTCGTCTTTCATTACCCCCCAGGACTCAACAATAATCAGCAATATTTTCCTGTTCAACTGCCCAGGATTGGCTTGAGCCCACTGTGCTACCTCACCTTTGAATCCCTCTGGCACCAATGGATTCA
>NZ_JBASOH010000045.1:0-1974 GCF_049658005.1 Azovibrio sp.
GCCCTGGACGATGCTGATGGTGCGGTTGTTGTCGAGCCGGACGGTGATTTCCTGGCCGGTCTCCCGGGTGGTGATTTCTTCCAGGGAATGGCCGGCCACGCCGCCTGCCACCGCCCCGACGATGGCGCCCGCCGTGGAGCCATGCCCCTGGCCGATGTTGCTGCCGGCCAGGCCGCCCAGGGCGCCGCCGGTCACGGCGCCGATGCCGCTGCGGTTACCCTCCAGGGTCACGTTTCGCACGCTCACCACGACCCCGTTCTGGACGGTCATCTGCCGCATGGCCTGGTCGCGTCGATAGACATCGCCGGAGGTGTTGGTGCAGCCGCCCAGGATCAGGGCGGCGCTCAAGAAAAGGATGCTGGAAGTCTTCTGCATGGGAGGTACTCCTTGGATTACCAGATTCGTTCGTTGAATTCCCGGAAATAGCGCTCGCCGATTTCCGCACGGCTGGGCGCATGGTTCTGGGGGCCCCGGGAGGCGATCTTGTAACTGCCCATCAGGGCGGCGATCCGGCCGGTGCGAGTCCAGTCCCAATCGTTCATGATGCCATAGAGGAGGCCAGCCCGGTAGGCATCGCCGCAGCCGGTGGGGTCCACGATGGCGGTGGCGGCGATCGAGGGAATGTGGGTGCAGCCGCCCTGATGGTGGATCTCCGAGCCTTGCGCGCCCTTCGTGACGATCAGGGCGTCGAGCCGCTGCGCCAGTTGTTCGATGCGCATGCCGGTGCGGTCGCAGGCCAGCTTGGCTTCGTAGTCGTTGAAGCAGGCGTAGTCGGCCAGGTCGAGGAAATCGAGGAGCTCCGCGGCGCTGAACATGGGCAGGCCCTGGCCCGGGTCGAAGATGAAGGGGATGCCGGCGGCGGCGAAGTCCCGGGCATGCTGGAGCATGCCTTCGCGGCCGTCCGGGGCGACGATGCCGAGGCTGACGCCGCTGGCCTCTGCCACCTTGTTGAGGTGGGAGAAGCTCATGGCGCCGGGATGGAAGGCGGTGATCTGGTTGTCGTCCAGGTCGGTGGTGATGAAGGCCTGGGCGGTGAAGCTGCCGGAAACCTCGCGCACATGGGTGCGGGGCAGTTCCTGCCGGTCGAGGCGTTCCAGGTAGGGGCCGGCGTCGTCACCGACGGTGGCCATGATCAGGGGGCTGCCGCCCAGGAGTTTCAGGTTGTAGGCGATGTTGCCGGCGCAGCCGCCGAATTCCCGCCGCATCTCGGGCACCAGGAAGGAGACGTTGAGGATGTGGATCTGCTCGGGCAGGATGTGGTGCTTGAAGCGGTCCGGGAAGACCATGATGTTGTCGTAGGCAAGAGAGCCGCAAATCAGTGCGTGCATGAGAGGTTTCCGCAGAAATCAGGGGTAGAAGAGGTAGAGCCGGTAGCCGGCCGGGTGCATGCCTTGTGCGTCGAGATCGAGGCGGATCGGGGTGTCGCCCGGCTTGAAGGCGCTTGCTGCGTCCTGGGGCAGGTATTCCCGGGGCGGGAATACCTTGCGGACCAGCACGGCATCGTAGGTATCCGTCAGGGTCAGTTCCAGGGCCGGCCATTGCTGGGGGTAAGGGGCCCGGTTGCGCAGGGTGGCCAGCAGGATCAGGTGCCCGGAACCGTTTTCGACCTGCAGGTCCGAGGCTTCGATGCTGATCCATTCCGCCTGGCGGGGCAGGGGGATTTCCAGTCCGAGTTGGGAGAACAACTGGCCCAGGGCGGGAGCCTGGCGGCTCAGTTCGCCCCGGAAGTGGAATACCGCCTGAAGGGCCAGGGCCAGTATCAGGAGCAGGCTGACCAGCACGAAGGGCCAGAGGGCGCGAGGGGTGGGTGCGGAGGCCAGGCCTTCCAGCGGTGCGGCGGACCAGCGCGAAAAACCCGGGATTTCGGTCAGGTCGCGAGCTGCCAGCAGGCCGGTTTCAAGCCCCTGTTGCTTGATGTCTTCAGGGGAGGCCGGCTTCTGGCGCTCCAGGATGGCATCCAGCGGGTCCATGGGG
>NZ_JBASOH010000046.1:0-2306 GCF_049658005.1 Azovibrio sp.
ACAGGCAAGGACTCACGGTCAGCGCAATAGCGGTGAAACTTGGTAAAGACCGCAAGACCGTAAGAAAGTACTTGCGCATGGACAATCACCAATTCTTAAGGTATCTCGAACGGATGGCGGAACGCGGTAAGGCTTTTTCGATCTACAAGGACGAGATCCTCGAGATCTATCAGAAGAACCGCGAAGGGAGGACAGTCTACTCATCGTCCGTCCACGACTATTTAAGCGAGAAATACGGGGAGCTTCCGGGCTCGGACCGTACTTTGCGGAACTACCTGACGTATCTGAAGGCATCTGGTGCGATTAAGGAGGGCCTGTGTCGGGAATATCGCCCGGTGGAGCCTCTGGCCTACGGCAAGCAGGCGCAGATCGATTTTGGCGTAGAGACGACAAACATCGGCAAGGCTTGGTTCGTTGTCGTCGTGCTCTCACGAAGCCGTTACCGCTACGTAGCGGCCCAATCCAGGCCCTTTACCAGCGATGACGTGATCGGCCATCTTCTGGACGCCTTCGAGTTTTTCGGTGGTATCCCCGAAGAGCTCGTCTTAGATCAGGATCGGACGATGATTGTGGCGGAAAACCTTGGTGACCTCACAACGACAAAAGCCTTCGCTGCGTTCGTCACAGAACAGGGACTGCGGCTCCATGTCTGCCGTGCGGCCGATCCTGAATCGAAAGGGAAGGTCGAGAATGCCGTCAAATACGTCAAAACGAGCTATTTTTCGAGCCGCAACTTCGCGACCTTCGACGAACTCCAGGCCGGCATGCGCAAATGGCTCTTGCGAGTGAACGCAAAACTGAGCCAAGCCACGCGCCTCATGCCGCTCGCGGACTTCGAAGCGCACGAGAAACCAGCACTTCGGGCGCTACGGGCATCTATTTTTCGAACGGACATCGCATCGGGCTGTCGGGAGAGCCGTAAAGTGGATCAGAAAAGCCTCATATCGATCGCCGCGACCAGGTACTCGGTTCCGAGCGTGTACCGGCTCAACGAGGTCGAGATAGAGCGGAAGGACGGACTCGTCCTGGTATTCGATACGAAGACGGGTATCCAGATCGCGGCACATCGCGAAGCGGCGACGCCCGGCGGGACGGTGCTGGACAAGGCTCACTATCGCGATCGCGAAGGATCCCAGGAAACGCTCCGCGCGGATCTTGTCGCCGCGGTAGACGATATTCCCGAGTGGGGGATCTTCGTCGATGGCATCTATACCGAGTATCGACGCTACTTCCGGGAGCACGCTGACCGACTTCGGAAACTTCTCAAGCGCAACATCGACAGGGAGAAACTCGTGCTGGCATTGAAGTTCTGCCTGGATAGAGGCCTTGCAAGCGCCCAGGATCTCATCGACGCGGTCAATAGCACGACGCCAGTGCCCGAAGTGGCACCTTCACCGTACCGCGGTCTTCATCACACTAGAGATCTTCCGGTAGTTGCTACACGCTCGATCGGCGAATACCAGCGATTCCTCGACGCGCTCGTCGATGCGCAGGAGCACAAAGAATGAGCGCCCTCGCGGAATCCGCTCGTAAACTGGAGTCCCTGCGGCTTCGTGGCGCGTCGTCACGGCTTCCTGAACTTCTTGAACAGGCTGAAAGCGAGGGTATGACGTGCCTCGCCTTCCTCGAGACCCTCGTGGACGTCGAACTACAGGATCGCGGCGATAGACGCCTCAAACGCGGCCTCGCCATGGCCCATTTCCCCGTCGTAAAGCGCCTCGAGGATTTCAAACTCGGCCGGGTGGCGGGAATTGAAAAACGAGACCTCTCTGAGCTCGCCGAGTGCTCTTGGATCGACCGTCACGAGAACCTTCTGCTCTTCGGACCCCCTGGACTCGGGAAAACCCATCTCGCAATAGCCCTTGGCCATGTGGCCGTACGCAAAGGCTATTCGGTGTGTTACGAGCGCATGACCTCACTGGTGAAGCTCCTCGTGCGCTCCGACGCCGCACGTAGCGCACAGTTCAGGCTAAGTCGGCTCGCGAAGGCCAACCTCATGATCATCGATGAGATTGGCTACACCCCTATCGAGCGCAAGGAAGCCAATCTCTTTTTCACCTTCGTCTCGGATCTCTATGAACGTGCCTCTATCGTCGTGACGAGCAACAAAAACTTGAACTCCTGGTCAGAACTCATGGGCGACGAAGTCATGACCGCCGCCCTTCTGGATCGTCTCATGCATCACGCTAAGATATTTTCCCTGTCAGGGGAGTCATATCGCATCTCAGCAAAAAAGGAGGAATAACCCTTTACAAGGTGGGGATTCCTAGTTGCAAAATAGTGGGGAATTCTACTTGCCATTTCCA
>NZ_JBASOH010000047.1:0-8443 GCF_049658005.1 Azovibrio sp.
CAGCACTCTCACCCAGAACGCCATCCGTTGCTGCGTAACAACCCAGCCCTGATTTCAAAGGGATTAAGACTCGTAGACGGCCTCACGTTGCTCATCTGTGAGGCGTAACAACCCAGCCCTGATTTCAAAGGGATTAAGACAGAACTGCCTCAGCAAACTTCCGTGCAATGGTGGTAACAACCCAGCCCTGATTTCAAAGGGATTAAGACGATTCTTACTTCCATGATCTTCTCCTTCTTTTGAGGTAACAACCCAGCCCTGATTTCAAAGGGATTAAGACCCACCGAACGATGGCGACGTGTAGTTCATCTTCTGTAACAACCCAGCCCTGATTTCAAAGGGATTAAGACCCTACCACTACAGTAGTACCGTCACTATTAACAGGTAACAACCCAGCCCTGATTTCAAAGGGATCGTGACTCTGGGCGGAGGCGGGCAAGGCTTGAGAGTGCTTTGGCTTTCCGGAGCGCTCAGGGGGCCTTGCCGTTCTGGCTTTGCCGCTCGGCAACGCGGCTTTCAGGGGACTGCGGCTCCCGGGCCTTGCCGCGTTGCAAAACCTGCTCTCATGGCTTGTAGCCGGCTCTGCGCCCGGCACGTTTGCTGCCGCATGCTTTGAGTGCGGAACTTGGCAAGCTTGCCGCGCAACTCTTGCCCTCTCTTTTTTTGCAGAATGAGGCCGTGTCGAACGCAACCGCCGAGGAAGAAATGAGCCGCTTTGCACCTTGCGCCACCGTTTTTCTGCGCAGCTCCGGAGCCACGCTCCGGTCCTTTCTTTTTGCCCGCTTTTTTTGAGCCTCCGGGCGGAGGTTCTGGCGATGCGCTGTCTTTATCTCGTCTGCTACGACATTTCCTGCCCGAAGCGGCTCTACCGGGTACACCGTTTTTTACTCGGCTACAAAACGGGCGGGCAGAAGTCGTTTTTCGAGTGCTGGCTGAGCCCGGCGGAACTGAGCGAGGTGCGCAGGGGGTTGCTGCAGCGCATGAACCCGGATGAAGACCGGGCCCATATTTTTCAGCTCGACCCGCGCCAGCAGACCCGGCAGCTCGGTGCTGCCAAGGCACCGCACAACGGGGCGTTCATGATTCTTTGAGGGGATGAACAATGAGCAGTCTGTATGTTGACCGCAAGAATGTGGAATTGAAGGCCGATGGCGAGGCGCTGGTCTTTGTCGAGAACGGCGAACGCATCGGCACGGTGCCGCTGAACCCTTTGTCCCGGGTTTTTCTGCGCGGCGATGTCAAGTTGAATGCCAGCTTGCTCGGCAAGTTTGGCGAGCACGGCATTGGCGTGGTGGTGCTTTCTGGCCGCAAGGGGACGCCAACCTTGATGCTGGGGCGGCCGCATAATGACGCGGCGCGGCGGATTGCCCAGTACCGGCTGTCCCTGGATGGCGAGTTCTGCCTGCGCTTTTCACGGGCCATCGTTTGCGCCAAGCTGACCGGACAACAGGCGCTGATCCGCGAACGGCGTGACGCAAGCCCCATGCACCGTTATCCGCTGACGCTGTGCGAACGGCGGATGGATGACATGCTGGGGCAGATCGATGCGCAAAAAAACATCGCGGCCTTGCGCGGACTGGAGGGGGCGGCGGCGGCGAGTTATTTCGAGGCGCTGGCCGAGATCCTGCCGGAAGGACTGAAGTTTCACGGCCGCAATCGCCGGCCACCGCTCGACCCGGTCAATGCCTTGCTGTCGCTGACTTATACGCTGCTGCACGCCGAGGCGACGCTGGCGCTGTACGGCGCGGGGCTCGATCCGTTCATCGGCTTTTATCACTGTCTGGATTTTGGCCGCGAGTCGCTGGCCTGCGATGTGATGGAAGCTTTGCGCCCGCAGGCGGATCGTTTTGTGCTCGATTTATTCCGGGTGGAAACCGTGAAGGCTGGGGATTTTTCATTGAGCGAGGCCGGTTGTTTGCTGGGCAAGGCCGGGCGCGGGCGGTTTTATGCGGCGTATGAGACCCGCGCCGAATTTTTCCGCCGGGAGCTGGAACAGGCGGTGCACGATATTGCGCAAGCGGTCGGCCAGGCTTCGCCTGCGGAGGCGGCTTGAGCAGCTGCTGGTTGATCGGCTACGACATCACCCAACCGCGCCGCCTGCAGCGCGTGCATCGGGCAATGGTCGACCGCGCCACGCCCATCGAATACAGCATTTTTTTGCTGGTCGGTTCGGAGCGGGATCTGGCGGAATGCCTGGCTGCGGTCAGGCCGTTGATTGATTCCAGAACCGACGATGTGCGCTGCTATCCCCTGCCTCTGCGCGGTTTGCAGGAAAGAATCGGCCGCGCCACGCTGCCTGATGGAATCCAATGGACCGCCCTGCCGGCGGGGGTGTTGCTGGATCCCCGGTCAGGCGCTTGAGTCCCGCTGGGGGACGAATCAGTGCCCAGGTTCCGCCAGAAGGTGGCGGCTCGGATCGCGGTATGGCTGGTTCCAGTCATGATTTCGTGCCGCACTGATTCCAGGTGGGTGGTCGTGGGTCATCGAGTTCCTGACCGTGCCGGTCCCTGGAAAAAGCGATGGAGATCAGCGATATGACGCCGCAGATCATGATGAATATGGCGATCGGGATATAACTGTCGTCATACTCCTTCAACAGCCATGTGGCGATCAGCGGGGCCGGGCCGCCCACGATTGCAGCGCCGATCTGGTAGCCGAGGGAAACTCCCGTGTAACGCACGTCCGCCGGGTAGCTTTCCGCAAACAAGGTTCCGAGCACCGCGCCGTACATCGGCCAGATGATGCCAAAGCCGATGATGACGGCGAGAATCAGCAGAGTCGTCGATTGCTGGTTCATCATCCAGAAAAACGGTATGGCATAGGTCATCATGCAGATGGCGCCGGCAGCATACATTTTGCGGCGGCCGATGCGGTCAGAAATCGCACCGACGACGAGCATTACCGGGATGGCGACAAGGGCGGCGATCAGTACAGCATTGAGCGCGACCCCGCGGCTGAAGCCCAGTTTGATCGCGTAGGTCAGCGAGAATGTGGCAAAAATGAAGAATGACGAAGTTTCGAGGAATTTGGCGCCGATCGTGACCAGGACGGCGGGCCAGTGGTGCTTCAGCGTTTCGATCAGCGGCACGCGCGCGGTCTTGTTCTCCAAACGGATCTTTTTGAACGATGGCGTCTCGGCGACGGCGCTTCGAATCCAGAGCCCGAGGCCTACCAGCAGCACGGACAGCAGGAATGGCACGCGCCAGCCATAGCTCATAAACTGTTCGTTCGTGAAAATGGCATCGGCCCCGGATGCGGTCAGGTTGCCCAGCGCAAGACCAAACAGCGCTCCGGTCTGGGGAATGGCGCCATAGAGGCCGCGGCGTTTTTTGGGTGAATATTCGACCGCCATCAACAGCCCACCGCCCCATTCGCCCCCCAGCGCCAGGCCCTGCAACAGGCGCAGCAGGGTCAGCAGAACCGGCGCCCAGATGCCGATCGAGTCGTAGGTCGGCATCAGGCCGATCCCGAAGGTCGATAAGCCCATGATGGAGAGCGTCATCACCAGCGTCTTCTTGCGGCCAATACGGTCGCCGATGTGACTGAATACGATGCCCCCGATCGGCCGGATCAGAAAAGCGAGCGCAAAGGATGCCAGCGCCATCATCTGCCCGGAGACGGGGTCTGCGGCAGGAAAGAACAAAGGGCCAAAGACCAGGCCCGCCATCGTTCCATATAGAAAATAGTCATACCACTCGACCGCGCTCCCTACGGCGCTGCCCAGTAGCGCTTTGCGGCGCGTCGATGCATCGATCAGATCGGCCTTGGTGGCAGACGGGTCAGCGGCCAAGGCGGGCCCCGTGCTCACGGCTGCGGTATCTGCGTTGGACATGAAAAATCTCCATTCCCGAGAAAGGTCTGCTCAACCAGCACGGAAGCGGCCGTTGTCGCTTGCTGGTGTGCGCCCTGCCGGGCGCGCCAAAAAAAAAAAACCACCGTGCAGGTGGCTTGATTGCTCCGTGCGCTGGATCAACGCAATTTTGCACGCAGGACACGAAACGCAGGACACGAAAACCGTGGATTGCGTGCATTTCGTGCAAGGCCCCGTCAGGCAAGGAAAATGGTCCGTTGTCTTTACAGGGTTCAATGCAAGGTTCAATGCAGGGTTCAATGGATCATTCATTGGCCATTCATTGGCCATTCATTGGCCATTCAATTGGTCGGAGTGAGAGGATTCGAACCTCCGGCCCCTGCGTCCCGAACGCAGTGCTCTACCAGGCTGAGCTACACTCCGACGATCCAGTCGTCCCTTCTAGTGAGACCGGTTGACCGCGAAAGCGGACAATTCTAACAGAGACTCTTTGTAATTTGAATCCGGCAGGGCTAAAACAGCGGCGTTGGCTCGCGCGGCTGCCTCCTTGGCGCGCAACCGGGTGTGTTCCAGTGCCCCGGACTGGCGGATGGCGTCCAGCACGGCGGGGAAATCATCGCGGCCGCCCTCTTCAATGGCGCGACGGACACAAGCCGCCTGCTCCGGCGTGCCGTGCTGCATGACGTAAATCAATGGCAGGGTCGGCTTGCCTTCGGCCAGATCGTCTCCAAGGTGCTTGCCGGTATCGGCCTCCTGGCCGGAATAATCAAGCACATCATCCACCAGCTGGAATGCGGTCCCGAGATACATGCCATAGTTCGCCAAGGCACTCTCCTGGGCTTCTGTCGCTCCCGCCACGATGGCCCCCAGCTGGGCCGCAGCCTCGAAAAGCTTGGCGGTCTTGTAGTGGATGACCTGGAGGTAGCGCGTTTCATCCACGTCCGGGTTATGGCAATTCATCAGCTGCAGCACCTCCCCTTCGGCAATGATGTTGGTCGCATCGGACAACACCTGCATGACCTTCATGTTCTCCACTTGAACCATCATCTGGAAAGCGCGGGAATGGAGAAAGTCGCCCACCAGAACACTGGCAGCATTGCCAAAAACCGTATTCGCGGTATCACGCCCCCGGCGCAGGGTCGACTCATCGACCACGTCATCGTGCAACAAGGTCGCGGTATGAATGAATTCGACGACCGCCGCGAGTTCGTGATGATCGGCTCCCTTGTAGCCCAGCGTCCCGGCCGCCAGCAACACCAGGGCAGGTCGCATGCGCTTGCCACCCGCAGCAATGATGTACTCCGCGACTTGATTGACAAGAACGACCTCGGAGCGCAAGCGTTGGCGGATGACCGCATCCACCGCCTTCATGTCATCACCGATCAGGGCATACAGCTGTTGCAGGGACAAGATCAATCCATCGTTAGACAAAACCCGTGGATGATAGAAGGCCCCTCCCGAAGCGTCAAGCCAGCAGCGGGATTGCCGACGTTCGGGCAGGGACAGGCGGTCCTGCTTTCGGCTACACTTCACCCAGTACACCGTAGTCATGCAAGGAGACAAAAAATGGATATCCGCGCCATCATTGCGCCCGTCATTCAGGACCGCGAGGCTCTCGAAGAATTTGCAGATGCCTTGCTGGACCGGGCATCTGAAATCGAGCGGGATATTGCCCGCCTGAAGAAAACCCCCGGCGACCAGGAGTTGATTTCCGATATTTTCAGGGCAGTTCATAACATCAAGGGCGACGCGACGCTGACCCGGTTCGACCTGGGCGCGGCGATTGCCCATCCTATCGAATCCCTGCTATCCCGTTTCCGTGAGGGGGAAATCCAGTTTTCCGACCTGCTTGCCGAAGCCATCCTGCTGGCCATCGACCGTATCGAGCTGGCCACGGATAGTCTGCTGCATCACAAGGACATGGACAATCTGCGCCTCCTGCCTTTGGTGCAGGGTCTGGAAAAGGCCGCCCAGGCCCCTCCCGACCAGGTCGACCTCCTGTGTGGCAAACTGATCGAAGCCGTCACCGGTTTTCCGCCCGTCATCACCAGCATGCCGGCACGCGGGGAAAGTAGCGCGACGCCCACCGGGGACGAGGATGTGGCCAGCGATCTGCAGTTTTTTCGCAGTCTGGCAATGCAGTTCGAAAGTCGCTCCCCTCTTTTCAAGGGCAGGACCACGCGCATTCTCCGTCTGGCCCTGGAAACCAGCAAAACCGCAGGCAACCCCGTGGACCCGCTGCAACTCGAGGCGGCCATCTACCTGCATGATCTGGGGATGATGCTGTTACCCGAGAGTATCTGGCTCAAAGTCGAACGCATGAGCGCTGAAGACAAGCTGAGCCTGCAAGCCCATCCGACCTATGGCGCCGGCCTCATGCAGCGCATGCCCGGCTGGAAGGAGGCCGCGCAGATGATTGCCCAGCACCATGAAATGCCCGATGGCAGCGGCTATCCGGCCCATCTCAAGAATGAGGAAATCTGCGCCGGAGCCAAGATCATTGCCATCGTCGATGCCTTCGAAGCCGTCATGCTCAAACACAGCCACCGGGGCAGGAATCGTTCGGTGCTGCGCGCCATTGCCGAAATCAATGCCTGCGACAAGCAATTTGCTCCGGAGTGGATCAGCCCCTTCAATACCGTCATCCGCCGCACCATCGAAGCCGCCAGCTGATGCATGAAAATCACGATCACGAACGCCGCTTCGGTGGTTTGGTGCGCCTTTATGGTCCTCAGGGCGCACTGAAAATCCAGTCCTCCCATATCTGCGTCGTCGGGATCGGCGGCGTGGGCTCGTGGGCAGCGGAAGCCCTGGCCCGTAGTGCCGTGGGGCGCATTACCCTGATCGACCTGGACATGGTGGCAGAATCCAATACCAACCGCCAGATTCAGGCCCTGGGCCTTGAATACGGCAAGGCCAAGGTCGAGGCCATGGCGGCGCGCATTCTTGCCATCAACCCTGCCTGTGAAATCCACTGTATCGAAGACTTCGTCACTCAGGATAATGCCGCAAGCCTCCTGAACGGCACCATGGACATCGTCATCGACGCCATCGACCAGGTGCGCATCAAGGCGGCCATGATCGCCCACTGTCGCAAGCATGAACTTCACATCATCACGGCTGGGGCGGCGGGCGGGCAGATCGACCCTACCCGGATCCACCGGGATGATCTGAGCCGAACCATCCAGGACCCGCTGTTAGCCCGAGTGCGCAGTCTGCTGCGCCGGGACTATGGCTTTCCCAAAGCCCCGAAGAAATTCGGAGTCCCGGCCATCTATTCCTCAGAACCCCTGCACTATCCAGATAACGCCTGCGACGCCGCAGCCAGCCCCAGTGGCCTCAACTGCGCCGGCTTTGGCTCTTCAGTGTGTGTGACGGCCCCCATGGGCTTCGCCGCAGCTGCGGCAGCTTTTGATTTCCTGATCGCTCGCGGCTGAACCGCCGTTATTTGTGGGCCGCCTGCTGATCGAGCCAGATGCCCAGGCCCTGAGCATTGAGTTCGAGATCGGTCTCCCAAAGTTCGAGCAGCGTGCGTTCATCCAGAAGACAGCCAAAATTTTTCGCCTCATCCCGCAACAAATCCGTCAGCCCTTGCTTGATCTGCTCGTGGCGAGCCGCCCCTTGCGCATCCGCAGCACGGGCAATCTCCAGAAACCGGTCCAGCAGGCGGTGCAATTGAGCTGCCTGCTGGAGCACGGCATGAACACGGCCGAAGTGGGTCAGATACACGGCCTCGGGCGCATAGGTCAGCAGCCGGTCGATGGAGGCGTGCATGGCCACCGGATCAAACTGCACCGGGGTTGTCGTGGGAAAGATGAACTGACGATCCGCCACGTCCATTTCCCGGTAAGACAAACCAAACAGATCCCCGGTAAAAATACCTTTGGCGCGTTCATCGACGATCGCGATGTGGTGGCGGGCATGTCCCGGCGCATCCAGGCAAAGCAGCTTGCGGCCCGCCAGATCCAGTTCCAGGCCATCAACCGCCTCGATCATGCGCTCATCAGGGACGGGTAGCAGCTCACCATACAGCCTTGCAGTGGCCTCTTCCCCATAAACCGCACGAACGCCCGCCAGAAGCTGCGCTGGATCCGCCATATGCCGGCGGCCACGCGGATGGACAACGAGCCGGGCCCGGGGAAAAGCCGCCATCATGGCGCCGGCTCCCCCCGCATGATCCAGGTGAATGTGGGTCAATATCACATACTCGACCGCATCAGGACCCAGGCCCAGCCGGGATAGCGCTTTCAAGGTGTTCAGGAGCGAATCATTGTTCCCGGTATCCACCAGCGCCACCCGGCCGCGCTCCACAATCAGATGGATTGCCGCCAGATCCGGGCGAACATAACCCGAATCAAAGGCATGAATCCCATTTCCATAATCCAGCAGATCCTGCATCTCCGGTTCCTGCAACAAAAGTGAATGAATTGGGATTATGTCTTGTAAATCCAGGAAGTAAACGGGTCAAACCCCCTGGACCGATGGGTTGGGTCAGGGGGTTTGAAGGGGATGGGGTGCCTGGCGGTGACCTACTTTCGCGAGCGGATTGCTCACTATCATTGGCGCGGTCCTGTTTCACGGTCCTGTTCGGGAAGGGAAGGGGTGGTTCCGGGACGCTATGGCCGCCAGGCG
>NZ_JBASOH010000048.1:0-13102 GCF_049658005.1 Azovibrio sp.
CAGGATTGCTGCCCGCCCAGGACCACCAGCCCGGTCAGGAAGAAGGCCACCATCAGGCCTTCACGCAGGATCAGGCGGTCCTGGAACTGGGGATAGGCGGAGGCGATGCCCATGAACAGCAGGAAGACACCGAGAAACACCGGCGGATGGTGCGCAAATGCCACGATCAGGAACAGTAACAGCAGGTGCATGCCCACCATCAGGGCGGGGATGCCAGCCTCGCTCCGGGGCGCCGTCAGGGGCACCTGGCGTAATTCCTTGTGAAAGATCAGGGTGGCGGCGGCGGCATTGATGAAGACGGCCAGGACGCTCTTCCAGCCGAAGTGGGACAGCATGAACCCGCTATCCCAATTCCAGGTGGTGGCGACCATCAACACCGGCGGCGCGGCGAAGTTGGTGAGGGTGCCGCCGATGGAAATGTTCACGAACAGGGTGCCGATGGTGACGTACATCAGTTTCGAGGAAATGCCCTTGCTGTAGTAAAGCGCTCTGAGCATCAAGGCCGCCACCGTCATGGCGGCAGGTTCGGTGATGAAGGAGCCGAGCAGGGGTACCACGGCCATGATGGTGAAATAGACGGCGACCGGCTGAGCCAGGGGAATGAAGCCCGCCACCCTGCGGACAGTGCTGGAAGTGAACAGGAGCACCGGTTTGCTGGCGGCCATCACCATGATCGCGAAGACGAACATGGGCTCCGTGTAATTGCGGCTGTCCAGGTAGGCGACGGCTTCATCCTTGCCCACGGCAAAGCCCATGAACACGATCAGGACAATCGCCCAGAAACCGAACACGGCTTCCACTTCGCCCAGCAGGTGCCACAGGCCCGCATGGGCGGGACGAACATGCGCGAGGTGCTCGAACAACTTGGTGGAAAAGGTGTGCACGATGGCAAGGGCGAACAAGGCGGCGCCAACCAGCTGGAGGGGGGAGGGGTTCATGGGATGAGGGCCGGGCTCGAAAGTCGTCAGGGTAGCCAGGAATCCGTTATTTGTACAAAACTATCTGGCGGTGATGGGTACGGCGGGCAATCAGGCCGGCCAGGAAGGGCCCCGGGTCAATTTTCACAAAGAGGATGATCCCGAGTCGGGGCGAGGTTGGCGGAATCAGGAACGGAATCAGGAAACTTGCTGGTTTGCTTCGTCGTGGGCGGTGTCCCAGAGGTAGACATCCATGGCGAGGCCGCCATAGATGAATTCGGGGGTGTAGCGCCGGGGCGTCTGGTTTTTGCCGGCGCCCAGGGCCACGAACAGGGGATGCAGGTGCTCTTCGGTGGGGTGGGCGCTGCTGCCGTGGGGTGCCAGGCGGCGGTAATCAAGCAGGGCGTGCCGCTCACCGGCCGTGATCCGGGCCGCCACCCAGTCGGAAAACTCCCTGGCCGGGCCGTAGGGTGGGGCGTCGGCGGACCAGGAGAGCCAGCCGAAGTTATGCGTGATGGCACCAGAAGCCAGGATCAGCACGCCTTCCTGTCGCAAGGGGGCAAGGGCTTCGCCCAGGCGCAGGTGCCATTCCGGCCCGGCGGCAGGTTGCAGCGAGAGCTGCGTGACGGGGATGTCCGCAGCGGGGTAGAGCAACTGCAAGGGCACCCAGGCGCCGTGATCCAGGCCTCGTCGATGATCGATGTCGATGGGCAAACCGGCGCTGCTGAGCAAGTCCTGGACACGCGGGGCCAGGTCCGGCGCTCCGGGGGCTTCATGGCGCTGCTGGTAGAGCGCGGCGGGAAAGCCGCTGAAATCGTGAAGTGTCTCGGGCTTGGGCGTGGCGCTCACCACCGGCCGGGAGCTGCCCCAGTGGGCAGAGACGGCCAGGATCGCCCGGGGCCGGGGCAGGGTCTGGCCCAGTTCGGCCCACAAGGCGCCCGTGCGGCCTGGATGGAGGAGCAGATCCGGGGCGCCGTGTGAAACAAAGAGGACAGGGTGTAGAGGCATGGCCGCAGAAAGGGGGTGGATCGTGGGATGCCCACTGTAGGGCTTGAGAGCAGACTAAAATAGCAGCGATTTGACAATCTATTGTTGCCAAAAGAGGAATGATGGACCGGCTCGAGGCCATGGAAACATTCGTGCGGGTGGTGGAAGCCGGCAGTTTCGCGGCGGTGGCTGAGCGCCTGGGAGTGGCCCGCTCCAACGTGACCCGCCAGATCGCCGCCCTGGAAGCGCATCTGGGGGCGAAACTGCTGGCGCGCAGCACCCGGCGCCTGTACCTGACGCCGGAAGGGGCGGCCTATCTGGAGAAATGCCGCGACATTCTCGGCCTGGTGGCCGCGGCCGAAGACGATCTGGCCGGTGAGCGGCTGGCGCCTCGGGGTACGATCCGGGCGACGTTGCCGGTGAGCCTGGGGACGCGTCGCCTGATGCCGCTGCTGGCCGATTTCGCGGCCCTGTACCCGGAAGTGGAACTGGTGCTGGAACTCTCTGACAGGCGCTCCAACCTGATCGAAGCCGGGTTTGACCTGGGCATCCGCGTCAGTACCGGCCTGGCGCCAGGCACCGTGGCGCGGCGCCTGGGTTTTAGTCGCATGGCGGTGGTGGCGGCGCCGGCCTATCTGGCACGTCATGGCCGACCGGCCCGGCCGGAAGATCTGGTGCACCATGAATGCCTGGGCTATACCCTGGCGCCCGGTGCGGGCTGGAACTTCCGGGTGGCAGGGGAGTGGCAGACGGTTCCCGTCCAGGGTCGGCTCCAGGCCAACAATGGCGATGCCCTGCTGGAAGCGGCGATCTGCGGCCTGGGCGTGACCTGCCAGCCCACCTTCATCACCGCCGAGGCCATGCAGGCCGGGCGGCTGGAGGTGTTGCTGGCGGATTTCGAACTGCCGATGCTGCAGATCCATGCGGTTTATCCCGGTAACCGCTATCTGCCCCACCGGGTCCGGGTGCTGGTCGATTTTCTGGCCGAGCGAATTGGCGAACGATCCGAGCGGGAGTGCGGATGAGTGGTTTGCGCAGCACAACAATTCATTACAATTACAGCCTTTTACCCTGGGGTAGAATCGCAGGCCATGAAACATGCGCACCAAGCCAACGCTTTTAGCATTCCCGTGCGGGTCTATTACGAAGATACCGATGCGGGCGGCGTGGTGTATCACGCCAATTACCTCAATTTTTTCGAGCGCTGCCGCACCGAATGGTTGCGTTCCCTGGGTCATGACCAATCCCGGCTGGCCCGGGATCACGGCATCGTCCTGGTGGTGGGCAGCGTCACGGTCAGGTACCTGAAGCCGGCCCGGCTGGATGATGCCCTCACGGTGGCGCTGGAAGTCGAAAAGCTGGGCCGGGCTCATGCCGTATTTCGCCAGCAGGTGCGCCGGGGCGACGAGGAACTGGCGACCGGCACGGTGGATATCGTCTGTGTCGATCCCGAAAAAATGAAAGCCACGGCCATCCCCGACTGGTTGCGGCAAAAAATGGAGTCCCTGCAATGAACGTCACCCAGGATATGTCCATCCTGCATCTGATTCTCCAGGCCTCCGCGGTGGTCCAGGCCGTGATGGCCATCCTTGCGGGAGTGTCCTTCATGTCCTGGTACTACATCTTCATGAAGTGGTTCGCAGTGCGGGACTCGCGCAGGAAGACCGAAGTTTTCGAGAAGGATTTCTGGTCCGGCGGCGACCTCAACAGCCTCTATAACAGTGCGGTGAACGACCGTCACCACGCCGGCAGCATGGAGCGCATCTTCGAAGCCGGTTTCCGCGAATTCACCAAACTGCGCGGCCAGAAGGGGCTCGATGCCAGCGACGTGATCGACGGCTCGCGCCGCGCCATGCGGGCGACCTACCAGCGCGAGCTCGATGCCCTCGAAGCCCACCTGGCCTTCCTGGCTTCCGCAGGCTCCGTCTCGCCCTACATCGGCCTGTTTGGCACCGTCTGGGGCATCATGCATGCCTTTCGCGCCCTGGGCAACGTCGGCCAGGCCACCCTCTCTTCGGTGGCCCCCGGCATTGCCGAAGCCCTGGTGGCCACCGCCATCGGCCTGTTTGCCGCGATTCCCGCCGTGCTCGCCTACAACCGTTTCTCGCACGACATCGACCGGCTCGCCACGCGCTACGAGTCCTTCATGGAAGAGTTCTCCAACATCCTCCAGCGGCAGATGAGATAAGCCATGCGCCGCGCCCGCCGTCTCAAGAACGAAATCAACGTCGTGCCCTACATCGACGTGATGCTGGTGCTGCTGGTCATTTTCATGGTGGCCACGCCGATGATGCAGACCGGCTCCGTGGATCTGCCCAGCGTCGGGCAGGCCAACACCCCGCCGGAAAACCCGGTGAAGCTCAGTGTCGGAGCCAGCGGCGAACTGACCCTGCTGGGCAGCAGCGGCAAACCCCGGTCCGTGGACAAGGAGGAACTGGCCGAGCTGCTGCGCCAGGAGCAGGAGAAGAATCCCGAGACCGCCGTGCTGGTGGCCGGCGACAAGAAGGCCAGCTACGAATCGGTGCTGGCGGCCCTGGATGAAATCAAGGCCCTGGGCTTCAAGCGCGTGGGCCTGGAAACCACACGCAAATGATCCCGCCCGCGCACCAGGAGCCCGGCAAGGGCAAGGCCCTGATGCTTGCCCTTGCCGTGCACTTGCTGCTGGCGGTGGCCCTGTTCCTGGGCGTGCAGTGGAAGACCGAGGAGACCGTGGTGGAAGTGGAGCTCTGGTCCCCGGTGCCGCGCCAGGCGACCTCCTTGCCGCCGCCTCCGCCGCCGCCCAGGGAACAGCCCAGGCCAGAACCGAAGCCCGAGCCCAGGGTGGCGCCGAAGTCCGACCCCAAGCCCGACCCCAAGCCGGATATTGCGGTGAAGAAGGAAGAAAAGAAGCCCGAGCCCAAAAAACCGGAGCCCAAGCCCGAACCTAAAAAAACCGAGCCCAAGCCCGAACCCAAGCCCGAACCCAAGCCCGAACCCAAGCCCGAACCCAAAAAGCCGGAGCCCAGGAAGTCCGAGCCACCCAAGGACCCGTTCAAGGATTTGCTCGAACAGGAAACGAAGCTGACCCAGAGCAAGGCCAGGACGCAGACTCAGGCGAGCCGCATTGCCCAGATGGCGGCCGAGGCTGACCGGGAGCAGAAAGCGGCGGGCCGCAAGAGTGCCGAGAGTAACTGGGCGGGCAAGATCAAAGCCAAGGTGCGCGGCAACGTGGTGTTGCCGCCCGGCATCCAGGGTAATCCCGAGGCCGTGTTCGAGGTGAACCTGCTGCCCACCTGCGAGGTGCAGCGGGTCCAGCTCAAGCGTTCGAGCGGCAATCCGGCCCTGGATGCGGCCATCGAGCGGGCCCTGCTGAAGTCCTCGCCGCTGCCCAAACCCGATGATCCAGCCGTGTTCCAGCGCATCCTGGAAATCAAGTATCGCCCTGTTGACGAATGAGCCCCCAGGCTGAATCGCCCTTGTATAATCGCCGGACCTGGAAATGCCCTTGAAGAACATGAACTTGCCCAATACCCGCCGTTTTGCCCCCCGCCTCCTGCTCAGCCTGCTGTTATGGGGGGCCAGCCTGGCCCAGGCCCAGCTTTCCATTCAGATCACCGGTGCCGGGGCCAACCAGATTCCCGTTGCCATTGCCGATTTTGGCGGCGACCCCGGCACCAGCCGCTCCCTGACCTCCGTCGTGCGTGGCGACCTGGAGCGCAGCGGCCTGTTCAAACTGGTCGATCCCCACGGTGCCGTCCTGACCGAGACTTCTCCCATCGATTACCCGAGCTGGAAATCCCTGGGGGCCGATGCCCTCGCGGCCGGCAGCCTGGGGACCAGCGCCGATGGCCGCATGGAAGCACGTTTCCGCCTCTATGACGTGAACCGCCAGACCCAGCTGGGCGGTGCGGCCTATCTGACCGGCGTCCCGCAACTGCGGGCCGCCGGGCACCGGATCGCGGATTACATCTATGAAAAGCTGACCGGCGAGCGGGGCATCTTCTCCACCCGCATCGCCTATGTGGTGAAGTCGGGCAGCCGCTATGTGTTGTGGATCGCTGATTCCGACGGCCAGAACGCGCATGAGGCCCTGGTGTCGCGCGAGCCCATCATTTCGCCGGCCTGGTCTCCCGATGGCAGCCGCCTCGCCTACGTTTCCTTTGAAAACAGGAAGCCGATCATCATCGTGCATTCCCTGGCGAGCGGCAAACGCGATGTGCTGGCCAACTTCAAGGGCTCCAATTCCGCCCCGGCCTGGGCCCCCGATGGCCAGCGTCTGGCGGTGGTGCTCACCAAGGATGGCAGCTCCCAGATTTACCTGATCAATGCCAGCGGCGGCGCGGCCCAGCGTCTGACCAGTTCCGCCGGTATCGACACCGAGCCCCAGTTTTCTCCCGACGGGGCCTATGTCTACTTCACCTCGAACCGGGGCGGTAGCCCGCAGATTTACCGGGTCCCCAGCAGTGGGGGCAACGTCGAACGGATCACTTTCGAAGGTAACTACAACGTCACGCCCCGCCCCTCTCCCGATGGCAAGAGCCTGGCTTTCATCGCCCGGCACGAGGGCCGTTTCCAACTCTCCATCATGGACCTGGCCAGCCGTCAGGTGCAGATCATTTCCGACTCCTACAAGGATGAGTCGCCCAGCTTTGCCCCCAATGGCCGCATGATCGTCATGGCGACCGAAGTGGGCGGGCGGGGGGTGCTGTCCGCCGTTTCGGCAGATGGCCGCATCAAACAGCGCCTGTCGGTGACGGCAGGTGATGTACGGGAACCCGCCTGGGGGCCATTCAGTAAATAACGACAGAGATGAGATGGAGCAAAAACCCATGAAAACCAGCATGAAACTTTCCCTGGCGGCGGCAGCCGTCACCTTGGCCCTGGCCGGTTGTGGCACGACCAGCGAAAAAGAAGGCGGCGGCGCCCCCGTCGAGAGCCGTGAATCCCCCAGCACGGGCGTGACCCGGGTCGAAGCCGGTGGCGTGCAGAGCGGCAAGCTGCCCGCCGTGCTGACCGATCCAAACAGCATCTTGTCGAAGCGCAGCATCTACTTCGACCTGGACCGCTACGACGTGTCCGAGCAGTACCGCGGCCTGATCAATGCGCACGCCAAGTTCCTGGTGGAAAACCGGCAGTTCAAAATCCTGATCCAGGGCAATACCGACGAGCGCGGCAGCCGCGAATACAACCTCTCCCTGGGCCAGAAGCGGGCCGACGCCGTCAAGCAGATGATGGTGCTTCTGGGCGTGCGCGAGGACCAGATCGAGTCTGTCAGCCTGGGCGAGGAAAAGCCCAAGGCCGAAGGCCATGATGAAGAAGCCTGGGCCGAGAACCGCCGCGCTGACATTCTCTACCTCGGCGAGTTCTGATCATGCTGCGCCGTCCGGTACTGCCCGCAGTTCTGCTGTGCTCCCTGCTGGCCGCACCGGCGGCCCAGGCCGGCCTCTTCGACGATTCGGAGGCGCGCCAGCAGATCGCCGATCTCAAAGCCCAGAGCGAGCAGCGTTTCGATACCCAGGCCAAAGCCCAGATGGAACTGGCGACCCAGATCATGGGCCTGCGCGAGGAAATCTCCCGCCTGCGCGGCCAGAACGAAGCGCTGATTTACGAAAATGAGCAGATGAAAAAGCGCCAGCAGGATCTTTACCTGGACCTGGATTCGCGGTTGCGCAATCTTGAACCCAGCCCACCTGCCGCAGCGCCCGGCAGCACTCCGGGTACCTCCGAAGCCGGGCACGAGGCGGCTCCCGCCGCCCGGCCGGCGGACCCCGCCGGGGAGTCCAAGGCCTACGAGGCCGCCCTGAACTTGTTCAAGGCGGCCAAATACAAGGAGGCTGCCCAGGCGTTCGAAGCCTTCGTCAGCGCGCATCCCGACAGCGATCTGGCCCCCAGTGCCCAGTTCTGGCTGGGCAATGCCTGGTACGCCCAGAAGGATTGCAAAAAGGCCATCGACGCCCAGCTGCTGGTCACCACCCGCTGGCCTGATTCAGCCCGGGCGCCGGACGCCATGCTGGCCATCGCCAACTGTCAGCGCGACTGGGGCAACACCCAGGCGGCCAGGCGCACATTGAGTAACGTCATTGCCAAATATCCCGATTCGCAGGCCGCCAGTCAGGCCAGACAGCGTCTGGGGCAAAAGTAAGTGAATCCTGTCCCGGCTGCCAGGATCTCGCTGCGCATCAGCGAGATTTTTTTCTCCCTGCAAGGGGAGTCCTCCCGGGTCGGCCTGCCCACCGTGTTCGTGCGCCTGACCGGTTGCCCCTTGCGCTGTAGCTGGTGCGATACCGCTCATGCCTTTACCGGCAAAGAGAGCATGACGCTGGCCGCGATCCTGGCCCAGGTAGCTGAATTTCCGGCCCGGCAGGTCTGCGTGACCGGCGGCGAGCCCCTGGCCCAGAAAGCCTGCCTGGATCTGCTCACGGCCCTGTGCGACCGGGGTTACGACGTTTCCCTGGAAACTTCGGGGGCCCTGGATGTGAGCCCGGTGGACGCCCGGGTGTCCCGGATCATGGACTTGAAGGCGCCCGGCTCCGGCGAAGCGAGCCGCAACCGCTGGGAAAATCTGGAGTGCCTCACCCCCCGCGATGAAGTGAAGATCATCATCGCCTCTCGTGCCGATTACGACTGGGCCAGGGCGCGTCTGGCCGAATTCGGGATCATCCGCCGCTGTCCGGTGCTGCTGTCACCGGCCCAGGGGCAAATCGAGCCTCGCGATCTGGCCGAATGGATACTCGCCGATGGCCTGCCCGTGCGCTTCCAGCTGCAACTCCACAAGCTGCTCTGGGGTAACATGCAAGGCAAATGAAGCTCCGAGGAGAGAAAGCATGGATTCCAACCGCCGCCATTTTTCCCGCATTCACTTCAATACGGATGGCAAGCTGCTCTTTCCGGGAGGGGAGTGTCCGGTGGAAATCATCGACCTTTCCCTCAAGGGCGCCATGCTCCTGCTGGCAGCACCCGCCCCCCTGCAGACCGGCCAGCGCTGCACCTTGCGCCTGAGCCTGGCGGCCAACGGCGCAGGCATCGGCATGGAGGCCGAGGTGGCCCATGTGGAAGGCCAGATCGTCGGCCTGCGCTGCATCGAAATTGACCTGGACAGCATCACCCACCTGCGCCGTCTGGTGGAACTCAATCTGGGTGACGATTCCCTCCTGCACCGGGAACTGGAAGCCCTGGTCAAATCCTGAAATGAAGCTGCGACAGCACTGAGACCCGGCTTGCCGGCGAGTTTCCTGGTTTTCGCCCGGCAGCAAACGCGCTATATTCCGCCCCCATCAATTCCGCCCCCATCATGCAGCCCAAAGCCGTCGTTCTCCTCTCGGGCGGACTCGATTCCGCCACCTGCCTGGCCGAAGCCCGCCACCGGGGTTTTGCCGCCTACTGTCTTTCCTTCGATTACGGCCAGCGCCACCGGGCCGAACTCGTGGCGGCCGCCCGGGTCGCCCGGGCCCTGGGCGCTGCCGAACATCGCAGCCTGAAACTGGACCTGGGCCAGTTCGGCGGCTCGGCCCTCACGGATACCGCGCTGGAGGTGCCCGTGGATGGCCTGCATCCCGGCATTCCCATCACCTATGTGCCGGCCCGCAACACCATCATGCTGTCCCTGGCCATGGCCTGGGCCGAGGTGCTGGGCAGCCGGGACATTTTCGTCGGCGTCAATGCGGTGGATTACTCCGGTTACCCGGACTGCCGGCCCGAATACATCGCCGCCTTCGAAACCATGGCCAATCTGGCCACCAAGGCCGGGGTCGAAGGCCACAAGCTCACGCTGCACACCCCGCTGATGACCCTCTCCAAGGCCCGCATCATCGAGATGGGCTCCCGGCTGGGCGTGGATTACGGCCTCACCGTCTCCTGCTACCAGGCCGATGAGCTTGGCCGGGCCTGCGGCGTCTGTGACTCCTGCCGCCTGCGCCGGGAAGGCTTTGCCGCCGCCGGGGTGGCGGACCCCACGCCCTACCGGAACTGAATCCATGGAAGCCGTCGCCCATGTTTCCAGCACCACCATCCTCTGGCTCTTCTTCGCCGCAGCCTTCGCCTTCGGCGTGATCGGGCAGCGCACCCACTTTTGCACCATGGGAGCCGTATCCGACATCGTGAACATGGAGGACTGGAGCCGCATGCGTCAGTGGCTGCTGGCCATTGCCGTGGCCATTCTCGGCAGCGCCGCGCTCCATGGGGCGGGACTCATCGACCTGGACAAAAGCCTCTACCGCGGCGCCCACTTCACCTGGCTGTCCCATCTCGTCGGCGGCTTTGCCTTCGGCATCGGCATGGTGCTGGCCTCCGGCTGCGGCTCCAAGACCCTGATCCGCATCGGCGGCGGCAACCTCAAGTCACTGGTGGTGATGCTGGTGCTGGCCATCTCCGCCTACACCACGATGCGCGGCATCCTGAGCGTGTTCCGGGTCAATGTGCTGGAACAGGCCGCCTTCACCCTCGAAGGGGGGCAGGATCTTCCCAATCTGCTCGAAACCGGCCTGGGCATCGCCCCCGGCATGGCCCTGGCCATCAGCGCCCTGGTACTGGGTGGCGGCCTCCTGCTGTTCGTCCTCAAGGAGCGCGGATTCTGGACATTTGACAACCTGCTGGGCGGGGTCGGCACCGGCCTCATCGTCGTCGTTTGCTGGTACATCAGCGGCCACCTCGGCTACCTGCCCGAAGACCCGGAAACCCTGGAAGAAGCCTTCCTCGCCACCCAATCGGGCCGCATGGAATCGCTCACCTTCGTGGCACCCCAGGCCTACACCCTGGACCTGCTCATGTTCTGGTCCGACGCCAGCCGCAAGCTTACCGTCGCCATTGTCACCGTGCTCGGCGTTATCTGCGGTTCCGCGGCCCATGCCCTGCTCACCCGCCGCTTTCGCTGGGAAGGCTTTCGGGATGTGGAAGACACCGCCCACCACCTGATCGGCGCAGCCCTGATGGGCTTTGGCGGCATCACCGCCATGGGCTGCTCGATAGGCCAGGGCATCACCGGCTTTTCCACCCTGGCACTGGGCTCCATCATCACCTTTGCCGCCATCCTCCTGGGCGCCTGGGCGGCACTCAAATATCAATACGGGAAGGCGATGAACTCCGAAGCCTGATTCTAAAAGGCTTTTGCTGCTTTCATCCGTTGACGCCCGCGCCCCCCGTCCCTATAATCCCGTGCTTTTCCAGGTTTGGGTCGGTAGCTCAGTCGGTAGAGCAGCGGACTTTTAATCCGTTGGTCCCGAGTTCGAATCTCGGCCGACCCACCATTCCAGGAAGCCTTACGGGGCAAGCAAACTAGCCAACCATCTCGGTTGGTTTTTTGTTTTCTGACTCCCAGATCCGTTGGTCGAGTCCGTTTGCCGGGGTATTCCCGGTGACCGCCCCAGATTTCCCGCCCCAAGTCGAATGACATAGATTTCACGGGCAAGCATAATTGCGACTTCCGTCCCGCCTTCTGGCCGGGCAAACAAGAAGAATACGGGAGTACCAAGATGTCTGACCTCGTCCCCAGCGACGGCAGCCCCATCGGCAACACCGCGCTGCGCAGGGAAGCAGAAGTTCGGCTCCAGGTTGAGGGCTTGAGCGTGAGCGAAGCCGACTACTGGCTGGTACATGCCGATCTGATCGCCGACGGTTCGCTGCTGAAAGGGCAAGGGCGAGGTGGCTCCGTTCGCTTGGCGACAACGAAAACCGAAGACTTCTCGCTGGCGCATCAAGATGCTCCCGTTCCGGAGCCGACACCAGTGAAGGCAGCGAAACCAGCCACCCTCGAGGCAACACAGCCTGCTACGAAGCGGGCAACTAACGAAGCCCCCCAGATCAGATGTGGCCCCGAAATTTTGAACAGCGCGATCAGTGGAAACTCTTGGCATAAAGCCTGGCCAAAGAAGGCTGGGCAAGCAGGCGTTTTCAATGGTCAAGAAATCAGCGCGTCGCACCCGTCGCACCCGTCGCACCCACACACCGGCATTCAAAGCTCGGGTGGCCCTGGCCGCATTGCGAGAAGAGAAGACGATGGCCGAGCTTTGCAGCCAGTTTGAACTGCATGCCAACCAGATCACCGAGTGGAAGCGCCCACTGCTGGAGCATGCCGCCGACGTCTTCGGGGGTGCGCCCGCGCAGAAGGAGCCTGTAGATCTGGTGCCGCTACATGCCAAGATCGGACAGCTCACGCTCGAGAACGATTTTTTCGAGCGCGCGCTCGCCCAGGCGGGATTGCTGGGCGCAAAGCCATGATCGACCGCAAGCACGACCTACCCATCAGCGCCCAAGCCAAGCTGCTGGGCCTCAGCCGGGGCCCGGTGTACTACCTGCCGCGCCCGGTCAGCGATGCCGATTTGGCGCTCATGCGCCGCATTGACGAACGGCATCTGCAGCACCCCTTCATGGGGGCTCGCATGCTGCGCGATCAACTCGCCCGCGAGGGCGTGCATGTCGGGCGGCGCCACCTCAGAACGCTCATGAAGCGCATGGGCATCGAGGCCTTGGCACCCCAACCCGGTACCCCAACCCGGTACCAGCAAAGCGGCACCAGCAAAGCGGCACCAGGCAACAAGATCTATCCCTACCTGCTGCGCAAACTGTCCATCACCCGCGCCAACCCGGTCTGGGCACTGGACACCACCGACATCCCGATGGCCCAAGGCTTGGTCTCTCTCACTGCTGTGGTGGATGTGGCCAGCCGTCGGGTGCTGACCCACAAGGTGGCCATCACGCTCGAAGCCTGCCACGCCAGGGAGATCATGCAAGAGGCCTTTGCACGGTACGGCACGCCGGAGATTGTCAACACCGATCAGGGTAGTCAGTTCACGGCAGAGGAGTTCACCGAGGTTGTATTGGCCAAAGGCTGCAAGCTGTCCATGGACGGGCGCGGCTCCTGGCGCGACAAGGTGTTTGTCGAGCGGATCTGGCGCAGCGTGAAATACGAGCGGGTGTATCTCAAGGCGTACGACCGTGTCAGTTCGGCACGGGCCGACATTGCCGACTATTTTGCCTGGTACAACACCTGGTACAACACCCAAAGGCCCCACTCCAATCTCGAGCGGATCACGCCCGAGCAGGTTTACCTGAACTTGCTACCCAAACGGGTCGAGGCTGCATAAAATGAAATCCCTAGGGCGCCCCGAGTTGCCCACCGCGTCGGTCGGTTCGTCGCAAGCGACCACCGCCACCGTGGACAACTCTGCACCTTTGGCAACCCGCCCGGAGTCCACTTATAAATCGGGGAAAGTTGTTCAAACAAA
>NZ_JBASOH010000049.1:0-32557 GCF_049658005.1 Azovibrio sp.
CGCCTGGCTCGGCCAGCAGCGGGGCGACCCGTTTGCCACCACGGTGCTGGAAACCGCGCTCACCGGCCGCCATCCCCACCTCGGGCGCTGGCAGTGGGAAGGCCCGGAGGATCTGCGCATTGCCCGCCAGGCCCTCGCCGATGTGGGCCTGGCCGGCCTCGAGGAGCGCGCGGTGCAGACCCTCTCCGGCGGCGAGCGCCAGCGCCTCGCCATCGCCACCTTGCTCACCCAGGAAGCCCCGCTGATGCTGCTCGATGAACCGCTTACCCACCTCGACCTCAACCACCAGATCGCCGTGCTCGAACTTTTGGCGCGGCGGGCGGCATCGGGGGCCGGCATCATCAGCGTCCTGCACGACCCGGGCCTGGCCTGGCGCTACGCCGACCGGGTGCTGCTGATCTACGGCGACGGCGACACCGACCTGGGTCCGGCCGATGCGCTATTGACCCCGGAGCGGCTCTTCCGCCTCTATGGCCACCCGCTCGTCCGGGTGGCCCAAAACGGCCGGGTCGCCTTCATCCCCGAATAGCAAACAGACGAAATGGACATAAATGGACATGAACGCCCTCTTCCCCGATAGCGGCCCTCGCCGCGGCCTGTTTCACCGCCAAGTCCGGCGCTGCTGGCTCCTCACCCTGCTGCTCTTCCTCGCCGCCCCGGCCCTGGCGGCCTGCCCGCGCATCGTCAGCCAGGCGCCCTACCTCACCCTGGCCCTGCAATGGCTGGGGCAAGGCCACTGTATCGTCGGGGTTTCCCGCTATGACCGGCAACTGCCGCAGCTCCCCCGCACCGGCGGGATGCTCGACCCGGACGGGGCCGCCATCGCCGCCCTGAAACCGGATCTGATCGTCGCCTCCGACTGGGCCAGCGCCGCGAGCCTGAGCGCCATCACGCCGCCCGGCGCCCGCCTGCTGCGCTTGAACGGCTTTGCCTCCCTGGCCGAGACGGAAAGCATGCTCGCCACCCTCGCCCGGGCAAGCCGGGCCCCCGGCGCCCGGCAGAAACTCCAAGACTTCTCCCGCCGCTGGCGGCAGCTCGCCGCCCAGGTGCAGGGCAAGGGCCGGAAGGTGTTGCTGGTCTCGGCCTGCTCCGGCAGCCCCTATTCCTTCGGGCGCCAGCATCTGGTCGGCGACCTCTTTACCCAGGCCGGCTTCGAGGTGGTGGAAACCGCCGCGAAAATCCGCCACCTGCGCCCCGGCGCAGAGATTGACGATCTGGAAACCCTGGTGGAGCGCACCCGGCCGGACATCCTGGTGTCCTTCACCCCCCAGTCCACCGACCACTGCAGCATGATTGCGCCGACGCTGCCGGTGCGTATCGTCAGCCTCGAAGGCGAGGACTTTTTTCATCCCGGCCCCGGCCTCTTGCGCGCCCTGGCCCAGATGCGCGAACGCCTGGGCCCCACCCCGGAGCCTCAACCATGAGCCAGGAACAACGGCACCAGAAACGCATGCAAAAGAAGAAGGAGGTGATCGACCAGAAGATCGCCGCCGCCCAGGAAGCGCGCGGGGTGCTGCTGGTCAATACCGGCACCGGCAAGGGTAAATCCTCGGCCGCCTTCGGCCTTGTCGCGCGCGCCCTCGGCCATGGCCTGAAAGTGGCGGTGGTGCAGTTCATCAAGGGCCGCTCCGACACCGGCGAGGAAGCCTTCTTCCGGGCCCAGCCCGGGGTCAGTTGGCAGGTTTGCGGCGCAGGCTTCACCTGGGAGAGCCAGGACGAGGGCCGCGACAAGGCCGCCGCCGAAGCGGCCTGGGAGATCGTCCGCCGGCATCTCGAGGACCCGGCCATCGGACTTGTGCTCCTGGACGAATTCACCTATGCCCTCAAGTACCGCTGGCTGGAAATCGAGCCCGTGCTCGCCGCCTTCGCCGCCCGCCCGGCCCAGCAGCATCTCGTCGTCACCGGCCGGGGGGCGCCGCCGGAACTCATCGCCCTGGCCGACACCGTGACCGAGATGACCCTGGTCAAGCACGCCTTTGCGGCCGGGATCGCGGCCATGCCCGGCATGGAGTGGTGATGCCGACCTGCCCCGCCCTCTTCATCGCCGCCCCGGCCTCCGGCCAGGGCAAGACCACGGTCACCGCCGCCATCGCCCGCCTGCATGCCCGCCAGGGCCGGCGGGTGCAGGTCTTCAAGTGCGGCCCGGACTTTCTCGACCCGATGATCCACGCCGCCGCCAGCGGCCAGCCCTGCTACAACCTGGATCTGGGCATGTGCGGCGCGGCAGATGGCGCCTGGCGCCTGGCCCGCGCCGCCGCCGACAATGATCTGATCCTGGTCGAAGGGGTGATGGGCATCTTTGACGGCGAGCCTTCCGGAGCCGATATCGCCCGCCGCTTTGGCATCCCGGTACTGGCCATGATCGCCGCCGACGCCATGGCCCAGACCTTTGGCGCCGTGGCTCTGGGCCTGGCCCGCTACCAGCCCGACCTGCCCTTTGCCGGGGTACTGGCAAACCGGGTGGCCGGCCCCGGCCATGCCGCCCTGCTCGAGAAAAGCCTGCCCCCCGGCATGAACTGGTACGGGGCCCTGCCGCGCGCGGCCGCCACCCGCCTGCCGGAGCGGCACCTGGGCCTGTTTCAGGCCGCCGAGATCGCCGATCTGGACGAGCGCCTGGAGCGCTTGGCCGATGTTCTGGCCGATACCCTGGCCGCGGACCTGCCGCCCCCGGTCGACTTTGCCGCCGCTTTCGCCCCGGCGATCCCGCCCCGCTTGGCCGGCAGGACGATCGCCATCGCCCGCGATGCCGCCTATGGCTTCATCTACCCGGCCAATCTCGAAACCCTTACCGCCCTGGGGGCGCGGCGGGTCTTCTTTTCTCCCCTGGCCGGCGAGGATCTGCCGGCCTGCGATGCCGTCTGGCTGCCCGGCGGCTACCCGGAACTGCATGCCCCGGCACTCGCCCAAAAACGGCGCTTCTGGGCCGATCTGAAGGCGCATGTGGCGGCGGGCAAACCGCTCCTCGCCGAATGCGGCGGCATGATGGGGCTCTTCGAGGCCCTGCGGGACAAGGAGGGGCAAAGTCATGCCATGGGCGGGCTGCTGCCCGGAGAGACGCGAATGCAGGCGCGGCTGGCGGCCTTGGGCACCCAGACGCTGGATCTTCCGGAAGGCCGGATCAGCGGCCATACCTTTCACTACGCCTACGCCGAAACGCCACTCGCGCCGGCCCTCACGGCGGTCAAGCCCGATGGCAGCCCGGGCGAAGCCATCTACCGGCAGGGCCGTCTCACCGCCTCCTTCTTGCATCTTTATTTTCCGGCTTGCCCCGATGCCGTGGCCGGCCTCTTTGGGGCCTGAAGCTTCAAGGGGCGGGCGCGTCCTGGCTGGCCTTGAGAAAGGCGAGGGCGGCATCGGCAGGCAGGGGCTTCGAAAACAGGTAACCCTGGATCTCGTCGCAGCCGTTACAGGACAGGAGCTCCAGCTGGCCCTGGGTCTCCACCCCTTCCGCGATCACGTTGAGCCCCAGGGAATGGGCCAGGGCAATGGTCCCGAAGGCGATGGCCCGGTCGTTCAGGTCATGCTCGATATCCGCCACGAAGGAGCGGTCGATCTTGAGGTGGTCGATGGGAAAGAGCTTCAGATAGGCGAGCGAGGAATAGCCGGTGCCGAAATCGTCGATCGCCAGGCTCAGTCCCATGCGCCGCAGTTCGGAGAGCAACTGGATCGCCTCTTGCGGCTGCTCCATCACCGCGCTTTCGGTGATTTCCAGCTCCAGCAGCTGGGCGGGCAGGCCAGTGTCGGCCAGGGCCTGGGCCACGGCGGCGGGAAAATCGCGCTGCTTGAGCTGCCGGGCGGAGAGGTTCACCGCCATGCGCATCGGGGCCAGGCCCGCATCCAGCCAGGCGCGCATCTGCCGGCAGGCCTCCCGGAGCACCCAGGTGCCGATGCCGACGATCAGCCCGGTTTCCTCGGCGACGGGAATGAAGCGGTCCGGAGCAATGGGGCCATCTTCTTCCGTGCTCCAGCGCAGCAGGGCCTCCACCCCGGTGGGCTGGCGGCTGCCGACGGCAAACTGGGGCTGGAAATGGAGGCTGAATTCGCCTTTGGCCACCGCCTGGCGCAACTTGCGCTCCAGGGTCAGGCGCTCGGTGGCGGCCAGGTTCATTTCCTCGGCATAGAACCGGAACGTATTCCGCCCCGAAGCCTTGGCGTGATACATGGCGGTGTCGGCGTTGCGCAAGAGGGTTTCCGCCTCGTCCCCGTCCAGGGGATAGAGGCTGATGCCGATGGAAGGGCTGGTATGCAGGTCGTGGCCTTCCACCCGGATCGGCTCGGCCAGGGCGTCGATGATCTTGCCGGCCACGGCGGCGGCATTGGTGGCGGCATCGGCGGCATCGCCCACGTCCGGCAGCAGGATCACGAATTCGTCCCCGCCGAGCCGGGCCACGGTATCGGATTCCCGCACCGTGGACGCCAGGCGGCCGGCGACCTCCATCAGCAACTGGTCCCCCACCAGATGCCCCAGGGTGTCGTTGATGACCTTGAAGCGGTCCAGGTCGATGAACAGCAGGGCCAGGCTCCAGCTATAGCGGCGCGCCTCGGGCAGGGCCTGCTCGAGGCGCGCGAGCAGGGAGAGCCGGTTGGGCAGGCCGGTGAGGGGGTCGTGGTGGGCCAGGTGGTTGATGCGCGCCTCGGCCCGCTTGCGTTCGGTGATGTCGGTCAGGATCCACAGGCGGTGGACGCCGCCGCTGGTCTCCTGAATCCGGGTGATGTCCAGCCACATGGCGTAGTTGAGGCCATTCTTGCGCTGCCCCGGCAGTTCGCCTGCCCAGCGCCCATGCTCGGCCAGGCCCTGTTCCATCTGGGCCAGCTTGTCCTTGCTGCACAGGCCCAGGAGGCTGCTGCTGGGCTGCCAGAGGATTTCCTCGGCCTGGTAGCCGGTAATGACGGAAAAAGCCGGGTTGATGGAGAGCACACGGCCCGCCTCGTCCGCGATCAAGATGCCCACGGGACTGTTGGCAAACACCTTGTCGGCCAGCAGCAGGCGCTCTTCCACCTGCTTGCGGTCGGTAATGTCCGTGTAGGTGTTGATGAAACCGGCCACGCTGTTTTCCAGATGCAGGGGGTGCACCTCCAGCAACTGGGAGCGGCCGCTGACCCGCTGGCGCTCCAGCCGGTGCGGCTCGAAACGGGCAATCTCGGCCTGGCGCAGGCGCACCAGTTCTTCAGGATCGCCGGCCCCCAGCTCGCCACGCCGGGCCGGGATCAGGGTCAGATCGGCATGGGAAGCGCCTTCGAACACCTGCTCGGGCGGCAGTTGCAGGGCCTCCACGAAACCTTCGTTCCAGTAGCGCAGGCGGAAGTTCTCGTCGAACACGCTGATGCCCTGGGGCATCGAAGCCAGAATCGCTTCCAGGTAGGCGGCCTGGCGGCGAAACTCCGCTTCGGTCTGCTTACGCTCGGTGACATCCTGGGTGGTGCCGCTGGTGCGGATCGGCTGGCCCGTGTACTCATTCAGGAACACCCGCCCCTGGTTGTGGAAATAGCGCATCTCGCCACTGGGCAGGATGACGCGAAAATCCACCTCATGGGGGGCGCGCTCGGTCAGGGATTTGACATTGATTTCATGGACCATGTCCCGGTCCTCGGGATGGATGGCCTGCAAGAACAGCGAATAGGAAGGCTGGATCGAGCCCGGTTCATAGCCGAACAGGCGATAACATTCGTCAGACCACCACAAGGCGTTGCTGCGCAGGTCCCGCTCCCAGCTGCCGATCCGGGCAATGCGCTGGGCCTCCTGCAACAGGGCCAGGTGACGCTCCTTGAAGGATTTCTGTACCATCCGCCGTTTTCCACCCATCCGGGCGGCTGTCTCCGAGTCTGGTTAGCGTAGCCCGGATGATAACGGCTCCGGGCCGAACCGCTTCAACTTTCAGCGGGCGCCGTGCTGCCGCAGCCAGTCGCGCCAGCGCACGAACAGGTCCGGGTTCAGGGCGGCGATCACCTGGCGGCGCCAGGGATCGGCCGCATCGAAATCATCTTCCCGGAAGGTGGCCGCGCAACCGCCGGCCTCGCGTACCAGCAGGCTGCCCGCCGCATGATCCCAGAGCCGCTGGCCGCCATGCAGCACCGCATCGACCCGGCCCGCCGCCAGGTAGCACCATTCGAGCACACTGGAGCCGAAGTTGCGCTGGGAATAAATGGGGGAATCCGCCACCAGCCGGGCGGCCAGCATGGGTGGCAGGCGCTTGAAGTCCACGCAGGCCACGGCCCTGGAAAGCTGATGGCCGGACGGCCGCAGCGGCAGGCGCTCGCCGTTCATCCAGGCCCCCTGGCCCGCCACGGCAGAGAACATTTCCCTGGCCAGGGGCAGGTAACTCACCCCGAGCACCGGCTTGCCGTCCCGCAGCAGCGCTACCGACACGGCAAACTGAGGCAGGCCGACGAGAAAGTTGGTGCTGCCATCGATGGGGTCCATCACCCACAGGCCCCGTTCGCTCTTCAGCCCCGCCGCCCATGCCGCCTGTTGGGCCGCCTCGCTCATTTCCTCCCCCAGCGTGGGCAGATGCAAGAGGCGCTCCAGGGCGCGGGTCAGGAATTCCTGGGCGGCGATGTCAGCTTCGGAGAAGGTGGAACCGTCGTCCTTGTGTTCCCGCACCACCTTCAGGAAGCGGGGCAGGATTTCGGTTTCAGCCACGGCGCGCAGGGCGGCTTCGACACCGGGCAGCAATTTGAGCAGATCAGCCGGCATGGTTCAAGCCTCGCGCCATTTTGATGGAGCACGCGCGGCCAGGGCTTGCTGGGCATCATCGGTCCCGGGCCGGGAAAATTCCGGGACGAAGCAGCCGGAGTCACAAATAAAGGCAAGGGCAAGGGGATTCAGTGCAGCCATGGCGGAGGAAACCGTGTCGAAAGAAGCTGGGAATTCGTGGAATGATCGAACTTATAATAGCATCGATGGATTCCCCGAGATTTTTCTGCGACGCCCCCCTGGGCCCCGGTGCCCGGCTTGATCTGCCCGAGGCGGTGGCCCGCCATGCCGTACGCGTCCTGCGCCTGCCTCCCGGCGCTCCCCTGACCCTGTTCAACGGCCGCGGCGGCGAATACCCGGCCGTCATCACCGCCATCACCAGGGAGCGGGTCACCGTGAGCATCAGCGGCTGGGAAGACGTGGAGCGGGAATCGCCGCTGCAGCTGACCCTGGTCCAGGCCATCCAGGCCGCCGACAAGATGGACTACACCATCCAGAAGGCGGTGGAACTGGGCATCAGCGCCATCCAGCCGGTAGCCAGCAAAAGGAGCGTGGTGAAACTCTCCGGCGACCGCCAGCAGAAACGCGAAGCCCACTGGCAATCGGTGGTCATCTCGGCCTGCGAGCAGTGCGGCCGCAACCAGATTCCCCCGGTTACCCCGGTGCAGCCTCTGGACCTGTGGCTCGCCGGACCTGGCAGGCCCCAGCAAGACCTGAAGCTGATGCTGGCCCCGGGCGCGGCCCACAGCCTGCCCCAGTTGCCGCCGGCCGGACGCGTCACCCTGCTGATCGGTGCCGAGGGGGGGCTGGAGCCCAATGAAATGAAGACGGCTCGACTGGTGGGCTTCATCCCCGTCAGCCTGGGGCCGCGGATTTTGAGAACAGAAACGGCGAGCCTGGCAGCCCTGGCCGCCATCCAGACCCTTTGGGGTGATTTCAAGGGAGCGTAAAACACCATGTTCGAATCTGCAGAGCTGGGCCACGTCATCGACAAGGAGACCTACAAGACCGAGGTGCCGAAACTGCGGGAAGCGCTGCTGGAAGCCCAGTTCGACCTGCGGGAAAAGAGCGGCTTTCCGGTGATCGTCCTGATCAGCGGCGTCGATGGCGCCGGCAAGGGCGAGACCATCAACGAGCTGTACGAATGGATGGACCCCCGCTACCTGTCCACCCTGGCCTTCTCCGCCCCCAGCGACGAGGAGTCCGAGCGCCCCTACATGTGGCGTTACTGGCGTGCCCTGCCCCCCAAGGGCCGGATCGGCATCTTCGCCGGTTCCTGGTATTCGACCCCCATCCACCGCCGCATCGACGGCGACATGAATCAGGCCATGTTCGACCAGCACATCGACCAGTTCAACCGCTTCGAGGCGATGCTGGTCAATGAAGGCGCCCTGGTGCTGAAGTTCTGGTTCCACCTCTCCAAGGACAGCCAGAAAAAGCGCCTGAAGGCCCTGGAAAAGGACCCGCGCACCGCCTGGCGCGTCACCAAGGAAAGTTGGGAACGGCTGAAGACCTACGACAAGCTCCAGGACGTGGCCTCCCACCTGCTGCGCCTGACCAACACCCCCTGGGCCCCCTGGACCGTGGTGGAAGGCACCGACGACCGCTACCGCTCCCTGACCGTGGGCAAGATGATCCTGGATGCCCTGCAAAAGCGCCTGAGCGACACGCGCGACCAGAACTACCCGGTGGCGCCGCCGATCTTCCCCAAGATCGACGCCCTGGACGTGCTGACGGCCCTGAACCTGGAGCAGAGCCTGGACAAGAAGGAATACGAGACGCGACTGGCGCAAGCCCAGGGCCGCCTGTCGGAACTGGTGCGCTCCCCCGCTTTCAGGAAACACTCCCTGATCCTGGCCTTCGAAGGTTCGGACGCTGCCGGCAAGGGCAGCAGCATCCGCCGCGTGGCCGCCGCCCTGGACGCGCGTCAGTACCAGATCGTGCCCATCGCCGCCCCCACCGAGGAAGAACGGGCCCAGCCCTACCTCTGGCGGTTCTGGCGCCACATTCCCAGGGTCGGCCGGATCACCATTTTCGACCGCAGCTGGTACGGCCGGGTGCTGGTGGAGCGGGTCGAGGGCTACTGCACGGAAGCCGACTGGCTGCGGGCCTATGCGGAGATCAACGATTTCGAACACGAACTGGCGGAAGACGGGGCGATCATCGTCAAGTTCTGGCTGCAGATCAGCAAGGAAGAGCAGTTCCGCCGCTTCAAGGAGCGCGAGAACATCGCCTTCAAACGCTTCAAGATCACCGATGAAGACTGGCGGAACCGGGAAAAATGGGACGAATACCATGACGCGGTGTGCGACATGGTGGAACGCACCAGTACCGGGGCCATCCCCTGGACCCTGGTGGAAGCCAATGACAAGAACTTTGCCCGGGTGAAGGTGCTGGAAACCATCTGCACCCGGGTCGAAGCGGCACTCGCCCAGAAAGGCAAGCATGACAACTGAAGCCAAACTGCCGGCTGACAACCTGGGGGAATTCGTCTCCTGGTTCCGCCTGGTGACCCCCTACATCAATGCCTTCCGGGGCAAGACCTTCGTGGTCGCCTTCGGCGGCAAGTCCATCGCCGGCCCCCTGGTGAAAACCCTGGCCTACGACGTGAACCTGCTCGCCAGCCTGGGCATCCGCCTGATCCTGGTGCATGGCGCCCGGCCCCAGATCGAGGAAGAACTGCGCGAGAAGGGAATCGAATCCAGGTACCACAAGGGCTACCGGATCACCGATGCAGACACCCTGGACTGCGTCCTGGACGCAGTCGGCAGCGTCTATCTGGAAATCGAGGGCCTGCTCTCCCAGGGCTTGCCCAACACCCCGATGGCCAACAGCCAGATCCGCGTCATCGGCGGCAACTTCATCACCGCCCGGCCCCTCGGTGTGCTGGATGGCATCGACCTGCAGTACAGCGGCACGGTGCGCAAGGTGGACGCTGATGGGCTGAAGGCCCAGCTCGCCCTGGGCAACATCGTGCTGCTATCCTGCCAGGGCAGTTCTCCCACCGGGGAAATTTTCAACCTGCAGATGGAAGAGGTGGCCGAAGCCGTCTCCGTGGCCGTCAAGGCCGACAAGCTGGTGTTCCTCACCGACAGCATCGGCGTCACCAACGAGGCCGGCGAACTGCAGGAAGAACTGACCGCCGACGCCGCCGCCCAGCTCAAGGATGCCCCCTGGCTGTCCGCCGACCTGAAGCGTTACATGCCCTGCGCCGTGCGCGCCAGCCGTCTGGGCGTGGGCCGGGTGCACCTGATCGGCTATGAACAGGATGGGGCGCTGCTGCAGGAGCTGTTCACCCTGAACGGCATCGGCACCATCATTTCGCGGGAATCCCTGGAACGCATCCGGGAAGCCCGGGCCGATGACATCGGCGCCCTGATCGCCCTGATCGAACCCCTGGAAGAAGACGGCACCCTGGTGCATCGGCCGCGGGAAGTGCTGGAGCGGGAAATCGAGAAATTCTCCATCATCGAGCACGACGGCATGGTGGTGGGCTGCGCCGCCCTCTACGACTACGGCGATGGCGTCGCCGAACTGGCCTGCCTGGCCGTGCATCCGGCGCACCGGGAATGGGGCTATGGCGAGCAATTGATGGAACGCATCCAGGCCCGGGCCCGGGCGGCGGGGGTGAAACGCCTGTTCGTGCTCACCACCCGCACCGTGCACTGGTTCATCGAACGGGGCTTCAAGCTCGAAAGCGTCGATGAGCTGCCGCCCCAGAAACGGCAGATGTACAACCTCCAGCGCCGCTCCAAGGTGCTGGTCAAGTCGATATAATCTGGCACCCCTACACTGGAGAACGACATGGCAAGAACCGTCAACTGCATCAAGCTCGGCCAGGAAGCCGAAGGGCTGGACTTCCCCCCCCTGCCCGGCGCCATCGGCCAGAAGATTTTCGAGAATGTTTCCCGGGAAGCCTGGCAACAGTGGCTCAAGCTGCAGACCATGATCATCAACGAAAACCGCCTGAATCTGGCCGAAGCGGCACACCGCAAATACCTGATGGAACAGATGCAGAACCACTTCTTTGGCAGCGGCGCCGACCAGATTTCCGGCTACGTCCCCCCAAAAGCCTGATTCCCCGGGCGCACCCAGGCAAAAGCCCCGCCGGACTTGGCGGGGCTTTTGTTTTTTTGCCAGCGCGACTTCAACTCGTCTGGCGGCTCAACTGCTGGCGCAGGGCCTGGCACTTGTGGCGGAGGATCATCAAGTCCTTCAGTGCCGCCAGCTGCTTTTCCCGCACCTCGCGTATCTTCTGGCGCAGGGTGGTGATGTTATCCACATAATCCAGCAAGGCATCTTTCAGGTTCGAGGCTTGTTGCGGCATCTCCATCTCCTGGATTCAAGGTTGCATCGACAGTGTGCAAGCCCCGGATTACAGTAGCAGGACGGAGTCATGGCAGTTTCAGGACAGCCACTTCAAACAAGGTCGTAGCCAAGGTCGTAGCCAAGGTCGTAACCAAGGTCGTAGCCAAGGTCGTAGCCAAGGTCGTGGATGGCCAGGGTCATCCCCAGCCCACGCTGCTGCAGCGCACAAACCCCTGCCGGGCAGGGGAGGACTGGGGAATGAGGCCCTGCCGGAGCCCTGTCTGGCCCATCAGCTCTTGGCGAGTTCCTGGTCCAATTCATCAGGACTGGAGTGGCGGACATTGAGCCCCTTGACCATGTAAATCACATATTCGGAAATGCTCTTGGCGTGGTCAGCAATGCGCTCGATGGCCTTGGCCACCGCCATGATGTCCAGCGAACGGGAGATCGTGCGGGGGTCTTCCATCATGAAGGTGATGAGCTGGCGCACCGCCGACTGGTACTGGTGGTTGATTTCATCGTCCAGATGCACCACTTCGGCAGCCGACTGCACATCCAGGCGGGCAAACGCATCCAGCGCCAGGCGCAGCATTTCCAGCGCCTGATCGGCCATGTAGCGCAGATCCACATCCGGCACGAAGGCGCTGTGCTGTCCATGGAGCATGGCGCCGAGCCGGGCGATTTTCTGAGCCTTGTCGCCGATACGTTCCAGATCACTGATGCTTTTCAGCACCGTGATGATCATGCGCAGGTCGATCGCGGTGGGCTGGCGCTTGGCAATCACCTGATTGCAGGCCTCATCCAGTTCCACCTCCATCTTGTTGATGTGGACATCCTCGCGCACCACCAGATCCATCCCGGCTAGATCACCTTCGTAAAAAGCACGGATGGCCCGGGAAACCTGCTGTTCCACCAGGCCTCCCATTTGCAGCACACGGGTGCGAAGATGTTCCAGTTCCAGATCAAACTGTTTGGAAGTGTGATCCTGCAGGGTAGAGCGGGCTTCATTCATGGGATGGGGACTCAGAAAAGGGGAGAGTGCCTACAGCCTAACGCCGGAATGTGACAAAAACATTTCAATCCCTCACCCGGATCCTGACCCCCTCCGGGGTGCCCAGCAACAGGATATCCGCACCCCGGATGGCAAACAGACCGTTGGTCACCACCCCCACGATCTGGTTGATGGCCGTTTCCAGCCCCACCGGGTCGGCGATGGCAAGGCCATGCACGTCGATGATCAGGTTGCCATTGTCGGTGACAAACCCCTCGCGCACCCTGGGCGTCCCTCCCAGCGCAGCAAGGGCGCGGCTCACCTGGCGCACCGCCATCGGGATCACCTCCACCGGCAAGGGGAAACGGCCCAGCACCGGCACCAGCTTGGAGGCATCGGCGATGCAGATGAAGGTATCCGACACCGCCGCCACGATCTTCTCCCGGGTCAGTGCCCCGCCACCGCCCTTGATCATGTTCATGCCCGGGTCGATCTCGTCGGCCCCGTCGACATAGATGGGGAGGCGATCCACCGCGTTGAGATCCAGCACCGGAATCCCCTGCCGTTCCAGACGCAGGCGAGTGGCTTCGGAACTGGCCACGGCACCGCCCAGCCGGGACTTGATGGGCGCCAGGGCGTCGATGAACAGGTTGGCCGTGGAGCCGGTGCCGACGCCGAGCATCCCGCCCTCGGGCAGATGCCGGGCCACATGGTCGGCCGCCGCCTCTGCCACCGCCTGCTTGAGTTCGTCCTGGGTCATGAAGATCACCTCGAAAAATGAATGCGCCGGATTCTACCGCCAGGGTCATCACCCTGTAACGGAACAGGCCTATAAATCGGGATCCCTCCGCACGGAAACCAGCCCGATGAACCCACAACCCCACACTTGGCTCGGCAAGTACCGGGAGCTGCTGGCCGCCATCGCCCTGTTCCTGGTGCTCGACCTGGGGGTGCTGATTTTCAACACCTACACCTCGCACCTGATCGAACGGGACACGGCCCACATCAACACCGCCGGCGAATTGCGGGTTTATTCCCAGCAACTCACCAAGGCCCTGCTCACCTTGCGGATGGAAATGCAGAGCGGCGATTCCTACCAGACCAGCCAGGCGCAACTCTCCGAATCCTACAGTGCCTTCTCGACGGCCCTGCAGCATTTGCAGGGCCTGACGCTTGGCAGTTCGGGGCCCGGCGCCTCGATGGACCCCCAGAGTCGTGAACTGCTGGACCAGCTGGTGGAGACCTGGGAGCCGATCAACACCGGTGTCCTGCCCGTACTCAATGCTGCCACTCCCTCGGCCTGGGACGTGGATGATGCCGTCAACCGCGCCGTGACTCGCAATGTGCGCTTGATGCAACTCGCCGACGACCTGACCCGGCATCTGGAGGCCCAGGCCGTATCCCGGGCCGCCTCGCTGCGTTACATCCAGCTGGGGGCCATTTTCCTGGCCTCCCTCAACTTCTTCTTCATCGTCTTCAAATTCATCCGCCGCCTGCTGGAAAGCGACCGGCAGATCGAAGCGGCGCGTCAGGAAACCCGGGAAATTCTCGATACGGTGCGCGAAGGCCTGTTCCTGCTCGACCGGGACGGCCATCTCGGCATCCAGCAGTCGCGTTCCCTTCCCGAACTGTTTGGCCGCCCGGTGGCCCCTGGCCTGAAATTCGATGAACTGATCGCCCAGTTGCTCGAACCGGAACAGCAGGAAGCGGCGCGGGACTACATCGACCTGCTGTTCAACCGCAAGGTGAAGCCCGCCCTGCTAGAAGAACTCAACCCCCTGCGCGAAGTCACGCTGGCCGCCGGTCAGGATGGCCGCCGCAAGGGCCCCACCCACCTGTCCTTCGAATTCACCCAGGTGCTGGAACAAGGGGAAGTACGCGCCCTGCTGGTCACGGTGTTTGATATCAGCCGCCAGATGCAGCTGGCGCGCGACCTGGCCGGCGCCGAAGCCCGCGCCAGCAGCGAGGTCGAGAGCTTGCTGGCCGTGCTCGACCAGGACCCGGCCCAGGTGCGGGACTTCCTCAAGAGTGGCGAAGATCGGCTCGGCATGGTGAATCAGGCCCTCCAGGACGTGCAGCCGGAAGCCCGGGCCTATGCCGAACTGATCAACTTTGCCTTCCGGGCCATCCATTCGATCAAGGGCGAGGCCGGGGCGCTGGGACTCCTGGAAGTCTCCCGCCAGGCGCACCAGTTCGAAGACCTGCTGACGCCTTTGCGCCGGCGGCAGGACCTGACGGGAGACGATCTGATCCCGATCGCCTTCCAGGTGGGCGAACTGCGGCAAAAACTGGCGCAGATCGGCGAGGTGCTTGCCAAGGTCAGGCGTTATCAGGAAGCGCCGGTCAGTCAGCACCCCTTTGTCGAATTGAAAAAGCAGATCGAGCATCTCGCCCTGAAGGTGGCGGAGGACCTCAACAAGAAGGTGCGGGTCGAAGTCAATTTTCCCCAGCAGGCCCCGAACCTGGACGAGCGCCTGCTGCGCCATCTGCACGAGATGTTGCCACAACTGGTGCGCAATGCCGTGGCACACGGCATCGAGAGCGAAGCCGAACGGCTGCAGGCGGGCAAACTGCCGGAGGGAACCGTGCGAGTCGAATTTGCCACCACGACCGAAGGCAGCCTTTCCGTATCGGTGCGCGATGATGGCCGGGGCATTTCCTGCGCCCGCATCCGCGCCCGCCTGCTGGAACTGGGCCATCCGCACGAACTGGTAGAAAGCATGAGCGAGCGCGAGTTGATGGCCACCCTGTTCACCCCCGGCTTCAGCTTGCAAGAAGAGGCCAATGAACACGCCGGCCGGGGCGTTGGCCTCGACCTGATCCGCGACATGGCCAGCAGGGCCGGCGCCCGGATACGCCTCTCCACCCTGCCCAATGCCTACACCCAATTCACCCTGCAGTTCCAGCCGGCCTCATGACCATGAAACTGCTGATCGTGGATGACTCCATGGTCATCCGCAACCGTATTGCCCGGCTCTGCCAGGACATGCGCCTGCCCAACCTGGAGATCGTCGGCCTGGCGGGAGACGGCCAGCAGGCCGTGGCCCTGGCCGAACAGTTTCGCCCCGATCTGGTGACCATGGACCTGACCATGCCGAAGATGGATGGCGACGAGTGCATCAGCCGCCTCGCCACCCGCCTGCCCGAAACCCGCATCCTGGTCGTCTCGGCCCTGTCTGACAAAACCACCGCCCTGAAGGCGATCAAGAAGGGGGCGCAGGGTTTCCTGCACAAACCCTTCAGCGACGACGAACTGGTGGAAGCCTTGCTGGAGCTCATGCGTTGACTGCCCCCGCCCCGCTCAGGAAGGCCCTCAGGCCGGACGACGTGGAAGTGTTTGCCGAAACCATCGGCCACTTTTTCGAACGCATCACCGGCGAAAAAGCCCTGGTGCGCACCGCCTACCTGCTGGAAGCGGGGATGCCCCTGCCCCTGGATGACTTCAACGGTCTGATCCAGGTCCAGGGCGACTACCAAGGCAGCGTCTGCTTTGCCGCACCCCGGGGCCTGCTCGATCATGTGCTGATGCGCATGGGCCAGCATGAATACTCGGATGCAGACCATCTCGACGTCGTCGGTGAAATCGCCAATACCCTGGCCGGCAGAGCCCGGCGGGTATTCGGGGAAGGCCTGGAAATCACCCCGCCGCAAACCTTCACCCGGGCCGGCAAGCCCCCTCCTTCGGCGGCCAGCAGCCCCCCCCTGGTCATTCCCTTCACCTGGCAAAGTTATACCGCGGTGCTGATCGTGCACCTGGACGCACTGGTCTGACGCCAATTCACATTCAGGCAACCTGAAGCACATCGAGCTGTAACCTGAATCCACCAGACTGAGACATGGAGGATTTGCACAATGTCCCGCACCGCAAGCCTGACCCTTTCCCGGCTGCTCACCGACAACCCGGCGGTAGACCTGATGGCCCGCCTCACCTATCCGAAAAAGATCCAGGTGGTGGGGCTGGTAGCGGGCATTGCCATCCTGCTCCTGACCGGCCAGCTGTTTTTCAGCCTCGCAGGCCAGATCGAGCGGGCCCGGCTGGAGCGTTCCGGGCTGTATCTGGTGATTCCGATCCGCCTGATTCTCGAACCCCTGCAAGAACACCGGGGGCTGGCGCACGCCTACCTCTCGGGGGACGAGGAATTCCGGGCAAGCCAGGGTCCCCACCTGCAAAGCCTGCTGAAAGCCCGCCGGGCGGCCGTAGACGCTGCCATTGCGGCTGCGGAAGCGGCATTTCAACGCCATCTTCCGGCCCTGGCCCAGGACCGGCGCTGGCTGGAATTCTGCCAGTCGTGGCGGGCCGCAGCGCGCGGCGAGGATACTGACCCGCGTGCCACCCTGGAACGTCACGACCACCTGGTGGCGCAGCTCAACACCCTGATCTCCGCCGCCGCTGACGCCACGCATCTCACGGTCGACCCCTACGTCGGCACCTTTTATCTGGCCCAGATGGTGACCCAGAATCTGCCCGCCGTCCTGGAACAAATGGCTCGCATCCGCGACATGGGCACCGGTTTCTACGTGACCCATCACATCGACCGGGACGACAAGTACCTGCTGATTTCGCTCAACACCATGACCCGCACCAGCCTGGACGGCCTGCGCCAGACCGTCCAGGACAAGGTGTTGCGGACCATGCCCGAACTGGGCGATGAATTGAAGCCCCGGCTGGAACAAATGGACCGCATCGCCGGTAGCGTCGATACCTTCACCCAGATGAAGCTGCTGGGCATGCTATTCGATTCCAGCCCGACCGCCTTCTTTGGCGCCATGACTTACCCCCATCCCGCCGAGCTGAACGCCTACGGTGTCGGCCCCCGGGATACGACCCTGGATAGCGGCGAACCCATCGCGCCGGGACCGATAGGCCAGGTCTACGACACCCTGGATCAATTCACCCGCCTGCTCGACAACGCCATCGACCATCGGCTCTGGGTGCTCTACCAGCAACTGGCGCTCAACCTGACGGTGTCCGCCACGGCGCTGATTATCGTCATCTACATGCTCTGGTTGATGTATGTGGCCTTCCCGATCCGCAAGCTGATCTTTGCCACGGAACGGGTCGCCGGCGGCGACCTGGAAGTGCAGCTCGAAATCGACCGGGACGATGAAATCGGTCAATTGGCGCGCTCCTTCAACGCCATGACGGAAGCGGTGCGCTTTACCCGCAACAACCTGGAGCGTCTGGTCTCGGAACGAACCGCCGACCTGGCCGCCAAAAACGAACTGATCATGGACAGCATCAACTACGCCCGGGTCATCCAGCAATCCTACCTGCGCTCCTCGCAGGCCGACATGGCGACCACCCTGACCGACTACGCCATGGTCTGGGAGCCTCGCGATGTAGTCGGAGGCGACTATCTGTACTTCCGCCGTTTCGAGGACGGCTATTTCTTTGCCGTCATCGACTGTACCGGGCACGGCGTACCGGGGGCTTTCATGACGCTGATCATGGCCTCCTACCTGAACAATCTGCTCACCCACGCCAACCGACACGACCCCGCCGCCCTGCTGAGCCGTATGAACCAGGCGGTCAAGACTGCCCTGGGCCAGCATGAAACGAGCGCAGCGGAACCCTCCGAACATGACTCCGACGACGGCATGGATACCGCCTTCTGCTGGGTCGACTGCCATCACCAGCAACTCACCTACGCCGGCGCCCGGACGCCGCTCTTCCTGCTGCAGCCGGATGGGCAAAGCGTCATTCAGTTCAATGGCGAACGCATGGGCGTCGGCTACGTCCACACCCCGATGGACTACCGCTGGCACAACCAGACCATCCCGCTGCAGGCCGGCAGCATGATCTACATCTGCACCGACGGCCTCATCGACCAGGTGGGTGAGGCCCGGCGCATGGCCTTCGGCAAGAAACGCCTGAAACAACTGATTCTCGACAACCGGGATCTCCCCATGCACGAGCAACAGGCTGAAATCATGGCTGAATTCAAGTCCTGGCAAGGCAAGGAAGCGCGGCGCGATGACCTTTGCCTATTTGCCTTCCGTCACCATCCTTCTGGAGATTGCGCATGAATCTGGATGAATTTGACCGCTTCCGCCGCAAAGTCGATGAAAACGGCATCGTCTTCTATTACACCGGCTACCTGTCCCAGAACATCATCGGCTCGATTGGCGACGCGCTGCGCACCAAGCTCGAAGCCGAAGACATCAAAGGTCCCGCCGCCCGACGCATCTTCTCGACCTTCATCGAGATGATGCAGAACATTCTCAACTACGCCGAGCACCCGGACATCGAGGCTGACAAAACAGGCCTGCACATCGGCACCATCGCCATCGGCCATACCGGCGACAACTTCTTCATCGTCTGTGGCAACAGCATGGCTCAAGCCCATGTCAGCCGGCTGCGCGACAAGCTCGAACACATCCAGGCCCTGTCGCTCGATGAGATCAAGCAGGAATACAAGCGCCGCCTGCGGGAAGACCCCGAAGCCGGCAGCAAGGGCGCCGGCCTGGGTTTTCTCACCGTGGCCCGGGATGCCAGCCAACCCATTGAATTCAATTTTCATGAAGACGCCCGGAACCCTGGCATCCAGCACTTCTTCTTGAAAGCCATCATCTGAGGCCCAGCATGATCGCCGATTTCTATCTCGCGCCCGAACACGACAAACCCGAAGTGGACTTCAAGTTCTCCTGCCACCACCTGAGTCTCAAGGGGGAAAGCTACCCGGAAAACGCCGCCCAGTTCTATGGCCCCATCCTCGCCGCCCTGCGCAGCTATCTGGACAACACCCGGGACGCCGACATCACGGTCGATATCGACCTGATCTACTTCAACAGCAGCAGCACCAAAATCCTGCTCTCCCTGTTTGAAATGCTCGATGCGGCAGCTCTTGTAAACAAGGTGCAATTGAACTGGCACTACGACGCGGAGGACGAGACCGTCCGGGAATTCGGCGCCGACCTGGCCGATGACTTCACCAACCTGATCTACAACCCGGTGGAAAAATGACGCCGGAAGCCGACGGCTTCAAGCTCTTCGAGGCGGAAGAAAGCCTGCTCGCTCGTATTGCCGGACTTCTTGAGCGGCAGGCCCTGCCCCCGGAAGTGGAAGCCCCATGTACCGAATTGCTCGATGCCTACAAAAAACTGCTGCGCGAAACCCAGCAGCTGATCCGTTTTTCCGATCGCCGCGAGCGGGAACTGAACCGCCTCAACCGCAAACTCGAACAACTCACCAGTTGCCTGGCCTATCAGGCCGAACACGACCCTCTCACCGGCGCCTACAACAAGGGGGCCACGACGCGCATGATCGAGGCGGCACTGAGCAGCGAGACGTTTGGCCTCCTCATGTTCGACATCGACTTTTTCAAACAGGTCAATGACCAGCATGGCCACCCCAGTGGCGACAAGCTGCTCCAGGACCTGGTCGACCTGGTCCAGGACACCCTGGAACCAGACGACCGGCTGGGCCGCTTCGGGGGCGAAGAATTCATCATCCTGCTGCGCCAGCCCGCGCTACCGGCCTGCCGGGATTTTGCCGAACGCCTGCGCCGCCGCGTGGCGGAAAACTGGTTTGAGTGCCCCCAAGTCTCCTTGCGCATCACGCTCAGCTTTGGCCTGGTGATGTGCCATCCCGGCGACGACTTTGCCACGGTCTACCGGCTGGCAGATCAGGCGCTCTACCGAGCCAAGCACAAGGGCCGCAATCGCGTCGAGGTTGCGGAATGAGTCAGCATCTCTGTGCTACCTGCCTTCGCCCCTTGCGCCCCGAGCGCATCCGGGCCGGTGAAATCATTTGCCCAAGCTGCGAAAGCAGATGGATTCAGGGGCTGCCTCCACAACGCCCCAAGCCGGCTTCCCCCGCCCCGGAGCAAGCCGCAGAACACGTCCCCGAAGCGTTGCACAAGAACGACACCGCGCCGCTGCAAAAACAGCAATAACCGTATATACTCTTTATACGGTATGTGCCGTTCAACAGTTACGGAGGACGCGATGTCCACTCAAACCCCCAGCTCTGCTGCAGCTCCCGCCGCAGCCCCTCTTGCAGCTGCAGCCCCTGCCCCGGCGCCGGAACCCCTGGCCACCGCCTTCGCTCCGGCCCAGACTCCAACCCAAACTCCGGCCCAGACTCCAACCCAAACTCCGGCCCAGCCCGCTACGGCCAGCAAGCCCGCAGCCGCCAGAAAGGCCGCTCCGAAACCTGCAGCCGCCGCCAAGGCTACCGCTCGAGCCGCCCAAGCTGCCAAACCCAAGACCGCCGCCAATTCCGCCCCTCAAGCCGCCCCCAAGTCCGCCCCTCAACCCGCCCCGGTCCAGGCCGATGGCCCTGCGGCTGCACCCGCCAAGGCCGCCAAGCCCCCCAAGGCCGAGAAGCTCAAGGTGGACAAGCCGAAAAAGGCCAAACTGCTGCGTGACAGTTTCACCATGCCCGAGGATGAATACGCCGCCCTGGGCGAGCTGAAGAAGCGCCTGATGCTGTTGGGCGTTGCCGCCAAGAAAAGCGAGCTGTTGCGCGCCGGCATTGCCCTGCTGACCCGGCTCGATGACCCAGCCCTGGCCGCCACCATGGCCAGTGTCGAAATCATCAAAACCGGCCGCCCCGCCAAGTCGGGCAAATAAGCGGCGCCCGCACTGCCGCCTGGATTGCGGGGCAGGGCTGCTAAACTTTCGTTTTTTCACGAAAGATCCGCCATGCCCTGCTTTGACCGCGCGGTAGAAGCGATTCACCAGCAAGGCTATTTCATTGGCGAGCAGTTCTGGCCAGCGTCCGAGGCGCTGGCCATGACTCAGGCCTGCCAGGAACTCAGACAGCAAGATCGCTTTAGTCCGGCCTGCATCGGCCGGGCCCAGGAAAAACAACGCCAGGAAACCATCCGCAGCGACCTGATCTGCTGGCTGGAAAACGATCTTGCCGCTCCCCTGCAGCATTACCTGGACGCCCTGGAAGCCTACCGTCAGCAGATCAACCGGGAGTTGATGCTGGGCCTCGACCATGTGGAAGTCCATGCCGCCTACTACCCCCCGGGCGCCCACTATGGCAAGCACCTGGACCGGCACCGGGACGACGACGCCCGCACCCTCACCGCCATCCTCTACCTGAACCCGGACTGGCAAGCCGAGGACGGCGGCCTGCTCAGCATCGACCTGCCCGACGGCAGCCAGGCCAGGGTGCTACCCCGCCTGGGCACCTTCGTTTCCTTCCTCTCCGCCGAATTCCCCCACGCCGTGCTGCCCACCCGCCGCGACCGCCTGACCCTGACCGGCTGGTACCGGAGGAGAAGCGCCGCATTCTGAATGCCGCCACGGCACGTCCCACCCGGCGGGTTCGGCCGGGCAGGAGGACGAGTCACTTACCCACTTGATTGCCGATGATCCCGCCGACGGCGGCACCGCCCACGGTGCCCCCCACGCTACCCTCGGTCAGGATCGCGCCGCCGACCGCGCCGACGCCAGCGCCAATAGCCGTGTTTTTGTCCCGGCTGGACATGCCGCTGCAGGCGCCAAGCCCAAGAATGAGGGCGGCGGCGAGCGCGCCTTTGCAAAATAGTTGTGTCGTTTTCATGGTGACTCCTTGTGAAAGTGCGGAAAGTGCGGAAAGTGCGACCGGAGCATCAGCGCCCACGGTCATCCTGGCCGCTTTGGTGGCGGAGATGCTCCCGCCGGCCAGATGATCCTCGACCTCCATGCCCGCTCCTCCTGAAAGTGAGGAAACCGGGCCTGGAGGAAACATCTCCACCTCCACCCTACGATGGCTTTCAGGCCACGTCTGTGCGCTACCGTACTTAGCTCTGGCTTCGCTGACCCCAGTGAATCGGGGCCTCCCGCCAGGGCGGGCTCCACTGTGCGCTGGACAACAGACGGGTGGCATCCTTCCTTTCGATACTGCCTCTGTCGGTCGCCCCGGCCAGGCTTTTCTGGCCGCCCGTTTCTGAACCACGCTTTGGAAGGAATCGCAATGAACAGCCCCACTCCATGCAGCCAGCGGCCTCGCTCCTGGTCCCTGATCCTGATGAGCGCCTCTCCCCTCCTGCTCCTGGCGGCCTGCGCCAGCGCCCCTGCGGAACTGAACCAGAAGATCGCCGTCGCCGAAGCCTCGGTGGCGCACGCCAGCAATGCCAGTACCCAGGAAAGCGCGGCCCTGGAATTGCAGATCGCCGTCAATAAGCTCGACAGCGCCCGTCAGGCCATGACCAACCGGGACTACGAGCGCGCCCAGATGCTGGCGGAGGAGGCCGAAGTCGATGCCCAGGTCGCCGAGCTGCACGCCCAGTCGGTACGCTCGCGCAAGGCCGCCGAGGAATCCCGCGCGGCCGCCCAGGCCCTTCGCAATGAAATCGACCGCCGGCCTTTGCGCTGACCATGAACGCCAGGAGATATCCAATGACCATCCGAACCCCGATGCTTGCCACGCTGGCAGTTGCGCTTTCTGCCTGCACTATCGTCCCCGAACGCAACCTGGCCCTGGAACAGGCCCAGGATCGCTACGCCATCGCCCGCCAGGACAACGAGGTGCAGACCCTGGCTAGCGACGAACTGCGCCGCGCCGGCGACTCGCTCTTGATCGCCCAGCAGGCCAACAGCAACCGCCAACCCAAAGCCACGGTCGACCACCTCGCCTACCTGAGCAACCAACGCATCCTCATCGCCCAGGAAACTGCGGCGAGCCGGGCGGCGCAGGCCGTGACCGCGGCGGCCTCGAGCGAGCGGGAGAAAACGCAGCAAGACCAACGCATCCAGGAGGCGAAAGGCGCCAACGAACGGCTGGCCAGATCCCAAGCGGGCAAGCGGCAAAGCGATGCCCGGGTCGAGGAACTGGAAATGCAGTTGCGAGAACTCAATGCCCGGCAAACCCCGCGCGGGCTGGTGGTGACTTTGGGCGATGTGCTGTTCGATAGTGGCCATGCGCAACTGCTACCCGGCAGCGTCGGCAACCTCTCCTCCCTGGCCGAGGTGTTCAAACGCCATCCCCAGCTCGTCGCCGCCATCGAGGGCCATGCCGACAACAGCGGCGACGCCGGCAGCAATGTCTTGCTGTCGCGGCAACGGGCCGAGGCCGTCAAGGTGGCCCTGGTCTCCCTCGGGGTCGAGCCAAGCCGCTTGCAGATCCAGGCATATGGAGAAAAAAACCCGGTAGCGAGCAATGCCACCGAGGCAGGACGGCAATTGAACCGGCGCGTCGAAATCGTATTTGCCTACCCTCGGAATGGGCGTCTCGCGCGCTGAAGCTCCGCCGGCAACAAAACCCCCGGGTCCTGAAGCTTGCTCCGCAAAAAATGAATCTGTTTTACCGGCTGGCAAGGACGCCAGCCGCTCCCGGCGCGCGATCCGCGCTAACCATTTGGCGGCCCTTCGGGGCGGCCCTTTCAATCAAGGAAACATCATGAATCGATCCAATTTTTTTCTCCTTACGGCCATGTTCCTGGCCATCAGTGGCAGCGCCCTGGCCGAAACTCCTTCGAAGGCCGAATACAAGACGGCCAAGGAAGCCATTGAAGCCCAGTACAAGGTCGACAAGACCGCCTGCGCCTCGATGAGCGGCAACGTCAAGGACATCTGCATCGAAGAAGCCAAGGGCCGCGAATCCGTTGCCAAGGCCGAGCTCAAGGCGAAATACGAGCCGTCGAACGAGGCCCGCTACGAAGTCCTGGCGGCAAAAGCCGACGCCGCCTATGAGGTTGCCAAGGAAAAATGTGACGACCTGTCCGGCGACGCCAAGCGGGCCTGCAACAAGGAAGCAAAAAGCACCCATGAGGCCGCCCTGGCAGAAGCCAAGTCTTCGGAGAAGACCGCCGAGGCACGCCAGGATGCCGCCTCCAGCAAGCGCTAAACACCTGAAAGCGCCTGCCGATGTTCTACCGTCTTCCTGATGGCAAACCTATGTGGGGCAACGTACCGACCTGCATGATAGGGAAGACTAAATTGCAATCTGCATCTACCGGTCGTGTCCGGATACCCCACCTGCAAGGCGAAGGTTCCAGTGGGCATGACCGGCCAGGTGCCCGGTCTGCAATTTCGCAGACCGATCCCGCAAGACAAGGAGTTTGATATGAACAAGCAAATCGCAGAAGGCAACTGGAATCAGGTGCTGGGCAAGGTCAAGGCTCAGTGGGGCAAGCTCACCGATGACCAACTGAAGGTCATCGCGGGCAAGCGCACCGAGTTGCTGGGAAAAATCCAGAGCGCCTATGGCGTTTCTGCTGACGAAGCCGAAAAGCAGATCAAATCCTTTGAAACAGCGACTCTTTGACGCAGTAAAGAAGTAAAGAAGCGCGCGGCACACTGAGCGCGCGTTTGCCGACTCCCGTGCGCTCCCCAGGGCTGCGCACGGGATGACCGGAACACCAGAGGGCGCGCCTGTGCAAGACCGGCATCCCCAAGCCCTCCTGGCACCGTTTAGCCCAGCCCCTCATCCGCCGTCAGGTCACGATTGCCGACATTGAAGCGGGACCTACCAAGCGGGACCCACAAGCGGGACCCAGGCAGGCCCCAGGCAAGACAAATCGAGGCCGGGCTACCTTCCATCCCAGGCGTCAGAGTCGCTTGCCGTCACGCGCTTGCCGTCACGTTGCATGGCAGGTCGACCCATGACAGGTCGACCATGGCAGGTCGTTGGCAGGTCGTGAGGCGGCGACTTGAGATGCGGCTACTTGAATTTCGACTGAACGTCGCTCAAGCCTTGTTTCAGCTCATCCCACAGCTTGTCGGCCGTCACCCTGATCTGCTCCCAGGCTTCTCCGCTGGCCTTGCCCAGCTCGTTCATTTTCGCCGCGGCGGCATGCTGCCTGGCGCGCAATCCCCGGATTTCTTCCATGCGCAGGATTTTCATGTCGGCAGCAACGCCATCCAGCTTCGCTTCAAGCAAGCTGATCTGGGCGTTCCACTCCTTGAGCTGAGCCGCCATTTTTTCTTTGTATTCGTGATGCAGTTCCATTGCTTTCTCCTGTTTGACTGGCACGGGAATGTTCATTTTCCGGAGACAACGACAAGCTCGTTACGGACATCCTTCACGCCCTTGACCGCGAGCGCCATGGCCGCGACCTTATCGAAGGTGGCCGGCGAATCGACGCTCCCCGTCAGCGTCACGATGCCACTATGGGTCTCCACACTGATTTGCAGGGATCTCAGGCCGGGTTCGGCCAGGATGGCGGCCTTGACCCTGGCGGTGATCTCCGTGTCATCCAGGGCCAGGGCCGCCGCATCTCCCGCCGCATCTCCTTGTCCGGACACGGTCTTGTCGACCCGTTCGGCCGTGTCGTCCATCTTCTTGCCCACGTCGCTTGCGGCTTCATCGAGTTTCTTGCCCGCCCGCTCCCCCGGCCCGGGCTTGTCGCAAGCCCCAAGACCCAGGACGAGCAAGAGGGAGGCGGCGATCATTGCAGTTTTGTTGATCATGGTTTGATTCTCCAGTGTAGTTTTCGCGGGCTATATCTTGCCCAGCAGGACCAGGATGAGCAGGACGAGCAGCACAAATCCGATGCCGCCACTCGGCCCATACCCCCAACTCCGGCTATGAGGCCATCTCGGTATGGCGCCGATCAGCAGCAGGACCAGGACGATCAGCAGAAGGGTTCCCAGGGTCATTTTCTTCTCCTTAGTGAGGCCAGGCATCTCGGATCGACACCGGCTACCCATGCTACGCGAGCCATCACACGGGTCTGTGCGCTGGCCAACAGACCCGCCACCAGGCAACACTGATGATGCCGTTCATGGACACGGAGCAAACATCCGGTCCAGTCCCCCCATCGCGACAACAGGAGTCATCATGACAACAGAAACCACCCCCAGCCTGAATGCAGGCACGCCCCCGCAACGTCCTTTGCCCGGCAGTTCCGGGATCGATGCCGGCCAGGCAGAATCCCTGCACAAGGATGCCCAGCTCTTACCGGAAAAAATCTGCCACGCGGCCCGTACCGCCCAGGCCTATGGCCGCTCCAACCCCTGGAAAACCGCCGGCTTGATGGCGGCAGCAGGGGTCATCCTCGGCGTCCTGATCCGCCGCCGCTGATTCCCGCGAGGCGGCCGAAATCCGCCTGCGGCAAGGCGCAACATCCGATCGGACAAGGCGGGCTGTGCGGGCTTACCGCTATGTGTGCTGGCACACCGACACCCCACCTTTCCTGGACTAAGCTTTCCAGGTGTCATGAAGAAACCGTGTCGCCATCGAAAACCCGAATTTTTCCTCTCAGGAGCATCTCATGAATCAATCCCGCAAATATCTGTCCGCCCTGTTCCTGTCCCTGACCTTGCTGACGGTCGTCGGTTGCGCCTCCACCTCGAAGCAGGAGGGCACCGGAGAATACGTCGATGACGTGGTGATCACGAGCAAGGTCAAGGCCGCCATCCTGAACGATGAGAACCTGAAATCCGCCGAGATCAATGTCGAAACCTTCAAGGGCGTCGTCCAGTTGAGTGGTTTCGTCAGCTCCCGCGCCGCCGCCAACAGGGCCGTGGCCGTGACTCGCTCGATCAAGGGCGTCACCGCAGTCAAGGATGACATGCGTATCAAGTAACCAGCCTTCGGCCTGGTCATGATCCCGCGACAGCCGCCAGGTCGCGGGATTTTCATTTCCGGCAGGGGAAATTGCCCGCGCCTGGGGTTCAGGGTCGGTTCAGGGGCCGGTTCAGGGTCGGTTCAGGGGTCGGTTCAGGGGCCGGGCGGGGGCGATTGCCGGGCCGCCCGGAGTTCGGCCTCGAGGAGCTTGGCTTCGCTGATGTCGATGAAAGTGATGACCGCTCCATCCACCACGTTTTCCAGGGTACGGTAGGGCATGATCCGGACGATGTACCAGCCGCCATCCCGGGTGGCAATCTGTTTCTCGGAATAGGCCAGGGTCTCCAGCACGGTCTCGATGTCCAGGGATAGTCCCGGATAGTCGAGCTGGTGGACGATATCGCTCAGCGGCCGTCCGATGTCGCCCGGGATGAACTTGAAGATCCGGGTTGCCCGGCGGGTAAATCGTCGCACATGCAGCCGCTTGTCGACGAACACCGTGGCGATGTCGGTGCTGTCCAGCACATTCTTCATGTCGTTGCTGGTCGCCGCCCATTCATCGACTTTGGCCTGCAGTTCGGCGTTGACCGTTTGCAGTTCCTCGTTGAGGGACTGCATTTCCTCCCTGGAAGTGGTCAGTTCTTCATTGGTGGATTGCAGTTCCTCATTTGTCGATTGCAAGGCTTCGTTGGCCGACCTGAGCGCTTCGTGGGAAGTCAGCATTTCCTCCCGGGTGCGCTGCAGTTCTTCGCCGGCCTCGAACAACGCCTGTTCCAGTTCGAGCACCCGGGTATCGGCCAGAGGTTTGCCGGCGCGCAGTCTGGGCTTGGTCTTCGCCGTGGTGACCTCGGTGAAGACGACCATCACCATGCCGCGCAGGGCGGCCGGTTCGTCGATCGGATAAACGGTCAGGTCGAGGTGGCGCATCGCGTCACCCTCCCCGAGCCCCAGGTTTTTCACGACCACCGTCCCGGCCGTGCGTAGCGCTTGCGGCAGGGCCACCATCAATTCCTGACGCAGGCATCCCCGGGCCATGGCATGAATGTTCCAGTTGGCCTTGCCAGCGGCAGGTTCCAGGTAATTGCCGGTGTGTCCATTGATGAACAGCACATCCCCTTCGGCATTGGTGAGCACGGCCGCCGGCGAGAATTTCTGCAGCAGAAGCTGCTCTGCCAGGGTTTGCAAATTGGTCGGAAGCATGTTGCTCGAGTAGGCCGGATCGGGGTTGGGAGAAAGGCCAGGCTGGCGGGAGGGAAAGTCGATAGCCAGGGGGCTTTGCTGCACGGCTTCCCGGCGATAGATGCGCGCCCTGGTTTCGAGCGGAGTAAAGAGCGCATCGGCATGACCGATGCTTTCGGCCGAGCCCAGGAAAAGTATGCCCCCGGGCTTCAGGCTGTGATGAAAGAGTGCCAGAATCTTTTTCTGCGGCGCGGCACCGAGATAAATCAGCAGGTTCCGGCAGGTGAGGATATCCAGCCGGGTAAAGGGCGGATCCATCGTCACATCATGAGGGGCGAACACCACCATCTGCCGTATCGCCCGGCAGATCCGGAAGCCGCCGCTGTCTTCCACGAAAAACCGCGCCAGCCGCGCCGGAGAAAGCATGTCGGCGATTTTCCGGGAATAGAGCCCCTGCCGGGCCTTGGCAATGGCGTCGGCATCCAGGTCGGTGGCAAAGATCTGCAGCTCGACCCGCGCGCCGGGTCCGGCGTGATCCATGGCCTCATGAAAGATCATGGCCAGCGTGAAAGCCTCCTCGCCCGTGGAACATCCTGCCACCCAGGCCCGCAGCAGACCGTCGGTTGCGCCGCGGATCATCGCGGGCAGCACATCTTCCTGCAGGAACGCCCAGGCAGCCGGATCACGGAAGAAACTGGTGACGCCGATCAGCAATTCCTTGAAGAGCAGTTCGGTTTCCTGCGGGTTGCTCTGCAGAAAGCTGACGTAATCCGCTATGCCGCCCAGCCGATGAACCGCGATCCGGCGCTCGAACCGCCGGTAGATCGTGCTTTTCTTGTACAGGGAAAAATCATGGCCGGTCCGGGCATACAGCAGGGCGCAGATTTTTTCAAAGGCCGAATGCCTGAGGGCGGTGCCCGGCCGGGCTGGAACGGCCGGCGCCGGATGTGGCCGGTGACCGGAGATCAGCCCCGCCAGCTCGCCCGGCGAAGCAACGGCATCGGCCAGCCCGGCGGCAACCACGCTGCGCGGCATGGCCGCAAACCCGGCCGTCGCCGGTGTCTGGACCAGGGCCAGGCCGCCGCGCTCCCGGATGGCTTGCAAGCCTCGCGTACCATCCGAACCCATGCCGGAAAGGATGATGCCGACCGCCCGTTCGCGCTGCTCATCGGCCAGACTGCGGAAAAAGAAATCGATCGGGAGCCGCAATCCCCGCGGCATGGCCGGTTCCAGGAGCTGCAGTTTGCCGTCGAGGAGGGCGAGGTCCTTGTTGGGCGGAATGACATAAACACAGTCCGGTTCAATCTGCATCCGGTCTGCCGCTTCCCTGACCACCATCGGCGTGGCACGCCGCAGGAGCTCCGGCAGCATGCTGTGACGGCTGGGGTCGAGGTGCTGGACGATGACAAAAGCCATGCCGCTATTGTTGGGGACGCCCCCGAGAAACTGCACGAGCGCTTCCAGCCCCCCCGCCGAGGCGCCGACGCCGACGACAGGAAATTGCAGCCCGGCGGCGGGCGGCTCGGGTCCGGCCTGGCTTCGGGATGGCATCCGGAATCAACCTCCCCGGACGATCGGTTCGCCGGCTTGTTCCGTTCGTGCGAGCATTCCGGTAAAGGGCCCGGCGCCTTGGGCCGCCCCTTTGCGGGGCTCGGCAGCGTTTTCATTCGATCCCGCCTCGTCATGTTCCGGCAAGACAAGGATTGCCCTGCCGCAATCGGCGTGCCCGGCCAGGTCGGCGCCGGGGGCTGATTTGAAAGCAAAAGGCATGGCCTTGGTCCTTGGCAGGGTACGGTTCATGAGGAAGGCTTATTGCAGCCTGGGCGCCATGCTGTCGCCGGACGTGTCAAAGACGACCATGCGGCATTCGCGCGCCTCGGCATCCGGCACCGCCTCGATCCGGATGTGGGTCGCCCCGCGGTATGCATTGGCGGCCAGTACCGATTCGCAGCGCACCTTCTGTTGCGTGCCGAGCACCTCGTCAACAAAATGATCGAATGCCGCCACGCAATCCGGCGCCAGAAAGGCCGCGAAACGATGCCGGTTTTTCTCGGAACCTTTGGTGCCCAGCAACACGGCCCCCGCCAGATTCATGTCGATGATGACCCCGAGCGGGTCCAGGGTGAAATAGCCCACCGGCGCAAAGTCGTAGATATCCGCATAGCGCTCGCGCAGACTGTCCGCCTCTTCATAGGCTTGTTGCAGCGCTTCGTTGCTCATTTCGAGTTCGATCTGATGAATCTGCAGCTCATGGACGAGTTGGGCGCTGTCCCAGGCTGTCCCGGGTTCCGCATGGGGAGACTGGAGCAAGCGCGCCTCGGCCCGATGGCGCATGCTGGCCGGGTCCGGATTCGGGCGCAGGCGGCTGGCGCTCCGAAGCCCGGATTTGATCTGGAAGATCCGCTCATACTCGCTTTTGACGACCGCATAGCATTCACAGACCCGGGCCTCCAGGCCCGGGCGGTCGAGCAGGGTGATGCGGCCACGGCGGTATTCGATCAAACCGGCCGCCTGCAATTTACCGGCCGCCTCGGTCACCGCTTCGCGGCGCACGCCCAGCATGTTGGCGATCAGTTCCTGGGTCATGTTCAGCTGCCTGCCCGGGAGCAGATCCGCACTCAGGAGGAGCCAGCGGCATAACTGCTGATCCACGCTGTGGTGGCGGTTACAGACGATGCTCTGGGCCATCTGGGTCATCAGCGCCTGGGTATAGCGCAGTGCCAGATGCAGGAATTCTCCCCCTTGCTCCAGCTCCCAGCGGGCGATTTCGGCCTTGAGGCGATAGGCCTCGCCGGCGCTTTGCACGATCACCTGATGGGTCGTGGTGTTTCCCCCCAGCACCAGGGGAATTCCCACCAGGCCATCATGGCCCGTCACCGCAAGTTCGGCAGTCGAACCCTTGTTCGTGTTGAAGATGAGGGAAACGATGCAATTGACCGGAAAGTAAATGTATCCGTGCGCGTCGCCGGATTCGTAAAGGGCCTGGCCCAAGGCCAGATGAATGAGTTCGAGGTCATCCTGAAGACGGGCATAGTCATTTGCCGGAAGCCCGCCAAGAATGCGGTTTTGTCTGGGGCTGCATTCGGTTTCAGGTAGCATGGCGCCTCCATGGTTTGACATCCGCCAGGGACAGATCGGAAAACGATGACCTTCGGCAGGAGCGGAATCCCCGACACAGCCCTGTCAGCCCTGACTGCCCTGACTGCCCTGACTGCCGTGGAGCGCCTGGCGCACATGATGCCTGCAAATCCATGCGAAAAAATGTATTTTACGAAATACCCCGGCCACCCTCTGTGTGCCAGCCCACACATCGCCGCCCGACTTGACTTGTGGAACGAGGACCGCGGCGGCTGAATCCCTGCGGCTGAATCCCGGCGGCTGAATCCCGGCGGCTGAAACAGGAACGGCGAGGGTCGAACCGTCGCCGTTCCACACTTTCAGGACAGCAAGAGTCACTTCTTTCGCGCCGGCGGCAGATCGGTGCAGCTGCCGTGGGCCACTTCCGCCGCCATGCCGATCGACTCGCACAGGGTGGGATGGGGGTGGATGGTCTTGCCGATATCCACGGCATCGCAGCCCATTTCCACCGCCAGGCAGACTTCGCCGATCAGGTCGCCGGCATTCATGCCAACGATGGCGCCGCCCAGGATGCGGTGGGTCTGGGCATCGAAGAGCAGCTTGGTGAAGCCTTCCTCGGCGCCGTTGGCAATCGCCCGGCCCGAAGCGGCCCAGGGAAACACGGCCTTTTCAAACGAAATACCCTCGGCCTGCAACTGCGCCTCGGTCTTGCCGGCCCAGGCGATTTCCGGAAGGGTGTAGGCGACACTGGGAATCTGCAGGGCATCGAAGGCAACCTTGCGACCCGCGGCGACCTCGGCGGCGACGTGGGCTTCATGCACCGCCTTGTGGGCGAGCATGGGCTGGCCGACGATGTCGCCGATGGCAAAGATGTGCGGCACGTTGGTGCGCATCTGGGCATCGACTTCGATGAAGCCGCGCTCGGTGACGGCGACGCCGGCCTTGTCGGCGGCGATCTTCTTGCCGTTCGGGGTGCGGCCGACGGCGACGAGCACCAGATCGAAAGCCTCCTTCTCGCCCGTGGAATAGGTGACTTCGATGCCTTCCGGCCTGGCCTCGGCGGCCGTGACGCCGGTCGCAAGCAGGATGCGGTCGAAACGGTGGGCGTTCTTCTTTTCCCAGACCTTGACCAGGTCCCGGTCGGCGCCGGGCATCAGGCCAGGGCCCAGTTCCACCACGGTGAGTCGGGCACCGAGGCTGCTATACACCGTCGCCATTTCGAGGCCGATGATGCCGCCGCCGATGACCAGCATCTTCTTGGGCACCTGGCGAAGTTCCAGGGCGCCGGTAGAGTCGATGACGCGCGGATCGTCCTTGGGCATGAAGGGCAGGGCCACGGGCTGGGAGCCGGCGGCGATGATGGCGTTCTTGAACTTCACCACCTGCTTCTTGCCATCGGCAGCCGTCACTTCGAGGTGCTGGGGATCGAGGAAGGCCCCCAGGCCCTGCAGGTGCTGCACCTTGCGGCCCTTGGCCATGCCGGCGAGACCGCCGGTGAGCTTGCCCACCACCTTGTCCTTGTGGGCGCGCAGCTTGTCGATGTCGATGTCCGGCGCGGCGAAGCTGATGCCGCAGTCGCCCAGGTGCCGGGCTTCTTCGAGCACGGCGGCGACGTGCAGCAGGGCCTTGGAAGGAATGCAGCCGACGTTGAGGCAGACGCCGCCCAGGGTGGGATAGCGCTCCACCAGCACGGTCTTCATCCCCAGGTCGGCGGCGCGGAAGGCGGCGGAATAGCCGCCCGGACCGGCGCCCAGCACCAGCATCTCGCATTCCACGTCGGCACTGCCGCCCTGGTGGGCGGGGGCGGGTGTCACTGCGGCAGCGGCAGCGGCAGCAGCGGCGGCAGCGGCAGCGGCAGGGG